>DATHOW010000001.1:0-5878 GCA_035484495.1 Bacteroidia bacterium
GGCTGAGTTAAATAGTAGTCAAAATTTAAAAAATACATCCAAAAACCAAACACTGCGGTTAGTATAGCTGATGGCCAAGTAATGCCGTACCACAGGCGTTTTTGCATTAATTGAAATTGCGGCACTAGCACATTTTTCTCCGCTTCGGTTTTTTGGTTGGCTTCTGTTTGATAAATAAATAAACGTACGATATAAAACAAGCCGGCAAACCAACAAACCACAAAAATAATGTGCAGGGCTTTGATGTATAAAAAATCCATTCTCTTTTTAGTTGACACAAAATTACTCAAAAAGCAACCATAATTCTATTACTCGTAAAATAAGTTAATTAGGTTTCTTTTAACTCTATTTTGTTTTACTTTTGAAACAGAACATGAAAGCAAAATTTATTTTTATTGCCTTTATTGGTTTTTTAATTGCAAGCATCTGCTCTTGTACCAAAGCCGGTACAGGGGGTAAAGCGACTGTTATTTGCAAAATAATTAATAATGTTAATTCAGATACCCTTTCTGATTTAACTGTATATATAAAATATGGGCAAAAAACAGCGCCAAGTTCTAACACCAGTGGTTACGATGATCATAAAGAAGCTGCACCAAGAAGTAATACAGTAACTTTTACTGGGCTTAATCAGGGTGATTATTATTTTTATGTGACAGGAAAAGATAGTCTTTTTCCACCTAATAACACTCCTGTTAAAGGCGGTGGAGTATGTACCATATTACACTCTCAACGAAATAGCAGCAACACCTTTACTGTTTCGGTATCCAATTAATTATTACTTTATAAAATAAGTTAATTGGGTTTATTTTGATTTGATTTTACCTTACTTTTGATTCATCAGATGAAAGCAAAATTTATTTTTATAGCCCTTATTGGTTTTTTAATTACAAGCATAAGCTCTTGTACCAAAGCAGGCACGGGTGGCAATGCAACTGTTATTTGTAAAGTTTATAATGTAGATAATGGTAGCGCGCCCGTTAACGGCGCAACTGTTTATGTAAAATATGGGCAAAGCACAGCACCTAGTGCTAATAACACAGGTTACGACGATCATAAAACAGCTGTTGCAGGTAGCAATTCAGTAACTTTTACCGGACTTAAACAAGGCACCTATTACTTTTATGCCGAAGGAAATGCAGGCACAGCAAGTGCGCCACAACCTGTTTCGGGTGGAAACGCCTTTAGCCTTACACACGCCAATCGTAATGGCACCAGTAATGCTAGCATATCAGTAATGTACTAAACTACTCTGATGTTATTAGCGAGCTGATTGGTGTGCAAATTCCATTCTCGCAAGTGTAGCATTTCAGTTTATCTTTAAACACCGCAGGTTTGTAAATTGATTTACCCAATAACATTCGTAAACATTCCTGTATTCCTTCAATAATGCTTGGGTGTGGATGTATCATATCTGCCAACTCTCTAATGCCTTGGTTAGTGTGTACTAAATAGGCAACTGCTTGTATGGCACTACTGGCATGCTCGCCAACAGCACGCATGCCCAATATACGCATGCCATTATCGTTGGTTACCAATATTTTAAAGAAGCCTTTTGTTTTGCGCATAGCAATGGCTCGCGCGTTTGTGCTATAATCTAACTTAACAACTTTAACCGGAATATTTCTTTCTCTTACCTCCTGCTCACTCATGCCAACAGCTCCCACTTCGGGGTTTAAAAACATAATGGTAGAAATGTTTTTATACGATATAGGTTTAATGGCGGGACCAAACATGCGTACTACTGCATGGCGAGCCTCGCGCTCTCCAACGCTCACAAGGGCAATTCCACCAGTAACATCGCCTGCTACAAATATATTGGGCACATTGGTTTGTGTATCATCATGAAAAATAAAACCACGCTCGGTAAGTTTTACACCTGCATTTTCTAAACCTATGTTTTCAATATTAGGCACACGCCCAACAGCTACTAAGGCTTTATCAACTATAATTACTTCGCGCTTGCCATCTTTGTATAAAAGCTCGTACTCAACTTTTTCGTTTTTAATTTCCATGCGCTCTAAGGTTGAATTGTGATGCACCACCACTCCCTTAAGCTCCATGTTTTCAGTAACTGTTTTAGAAATATCCTCATCTTCAAACGGAAGAATGCGATTGGCTTTATCTATAATATAAACTTTTGTTTTTCCGAAATTGGAAAAGATGGTTGCAAATTCACAACCAATAACCCCCGCCCCTAATACTACTAAGCTTTTAGGGAAATCAAGAATGTTTTTTACGCCATCACTGGTTACAATAATTTTTTCATCAATTGGGATGTTTGGTAAATATCGCGGGTGACTTCCGGTAGCAATTAAAATATTCTCTGTTTTTACCAGATGTGTAGTGCCATCTTCTTTTTTTACCTCAACCGTATTTTTATCTATAATTTTTGCAAAGCCTTTTTCGTAATGAAAAAGTTTAGAGCCCAAAGCCGCTTCTAATAAACCTAAATGAAGCGTCATTTGTGTTTTGCGTTCAAAGGCGGCTTCTCTTACGTTTTTTGTAATGTCTTCAAAGGGTATCTCGTAAGTTGGAATGACATCATGAATGGCAGAAACACGCATAGAATGCTCCCAAAGTGTTTTGGAGGTTAGCACCCCATCATAAATGCCCGCGCCACCTAAGCGGTGTTTTTCTATAATTAAAACTTTCTTTTTAAAATCGAGTGCGCGCATGGCACCCGCATATCCGGCAGGACCTCCGCCTATAACAACTAAATCAAATGTATTCATAAGGGCAATTTTGTTGCGCTAAAATACAGAATACAAATTAATTTTAATGAAGTGGTTCTGTATTTATCTCAACCGCGCGGTTAGGTTGCACAAACGGAATTAAGCCTTGTTTCAAAAACATGATTTGTCCTTTTTGCCCGGCTACAAAAAGCGAAAAGCCTGTGCCTAAAGAAAACTCCGCACTACGGCGTATAGCATAAACGTGTCGGCATAAGGGATACTCATTGGTTTGTATATTGCTTTGGTCGGGCATGTAAGCAAGTTTATTTCCGTTGGTTGAAACCGCTAAGGTTTTTACCGTAGATAAAAATACTTTTGTGGTAGAGTCATCTAAATCACTTAGCCAGGCATAATCAAGTACGCCAATAGTGTTTTTATTTTTACTGATATGAGCAACTAAATCGGTTGTGTTTTTTAAAGCAAAACAGTTTTTACCAAATGGTTTTCCTTGTAATAAACTATCTTTTAAAAACCTGGTTGTGCCCGAGTTTTCGTTATCAAAAACCACATTATATGTAGTGTCTTCTCCACTAATTATATTTTTAATTCTTTCGGTTGAGATGACTGAATCTGTACTGTTTACAGGCACTACAAAAGCTAAGGCACTTTTAGCTACACAAATTTGTGTAGGGTAAATATTTTTTGCTTTAAACTGTTTTAATTCATTCTCTGATAAAACCCTTGATATAACTATAAGCTTACAACTATCATTATACAAACCTTCTATGGCTTGTTTTTCGTTTACATACTGTACATTAATTTTTGAGTTGTGATAAATTTGCTCAAACGTATAAGCTTGGTTTTTTATGTGAAGCAACATGCCTTCTTCACAAAAAACTTTTAGCTCGCCCGATGTAGGTGTGTTGGGGATGTCGCTTGTTTTGGTACTTGTGTTACACCCAACAAACAACAAAATGCTTAAAACAAATAAAGTAAGTTTATTCATTTTCTTCCTGCTGCATTTTTTTGTAGCGATTGTATTGTCTAACACTTCTAAAGCCGCCATACACAATAAAAATAATGCTAAGCCAAATTCTATCTGGTTTAGGCAGTCTTTCAATCAAAAAATCAGTACATAAAAAAACAAAGCCGCACCCTATAAAGAGTGCGGCCATTATAATTCCTGTAATTAAAAATGCACGTTGCATAGTATTATTGAAGTCTGAAGATAATAGGCACGTTAAAGTACACCCTTACCGGACGACCATTTTGTTTACCTATGTTCCATTTTGGCATGCTTTTAATAACGCGTATCGCTTCTTTGTCGCAACCGGGTCCACCCGATACTCCTTTTAAAACCTCTACGTTACTAATAGATCCATCTGTTTCAACAACAAACTTAACAAAGCATTTACCTGATATGTTTGCTTCTTTCTCTATTTCAGGATAGTGTACATTTTTTTGAATGTATTTCATCATCTCTCCTGCTCCACCCGGAAACTCAGGCATTTGCTCAACTACAGTAAAAATTTCAGGTGCTTTTTCTTCAACCGGACCAGTACCCGCATCGCTTGGCACAGATACATCTTCACCTGTTCCTTCTTGCGTAGTTGTACCCACGTTAGTTTCAGCTATTTTTTCTTGTGGCGGTGGTGGTTCATCTTCTTTAGCGTCATCCTTAATAACCGGCGGCACAAACTTAATAGTTTCTACAACTGGCGGTGGTGGCGGTGGTGGTGGTGGTGGTGGTTCGCTTTTATCTACCGGAGGGGTAAGATCTACCTGAGTCATATCCAACTTTACGTTGTTTAAAGTCTCGCCGCTACCTCTGTTATCTAAAAGTAATTTTATGCCAAATACAGCTAAAGAAAGCATCAACATGCTACCAACAATAATAGTAACACGCTTGTTGTAATCTCTCCTTATTTGATAGGCTCCGTAGGCTTGGTTTCGCCCTTGAAATACAATGTCGTTCCTTTTATCGGAAGCAACATTACTCCAGTTATTACCAATGTTGCTCATCTTATTTAATTTTTTCGGTTAACAATGCGTACTCTGGTGCCGACATGTCAATAATTACGTACTTGCCCACCATACAAACGTTAAGCTCATCAACCACATCAATTACATCTTTATACGTTGCTTTATCGTCGGTTTTTATTAGTGCGGTAAGCGAGCGTTTATCTCCTTTAGCTTCTATAGCCAAACGTTTAAACGTGCTGTCAGCCATTTGCTTGTTTTTTACTTTGGTTTCTAACTTCGCAATTTCATCATGCGCATAACTGTTCATTTCTAACAAAATTTTATGCAATCCTTCTGATGAAAATGTTGTTTCAGTTAATTGTGTAGCAGGCTTTCCTTCTTTATTATCTGCTGCAAAAAATTCTTTTTTATAATAGAATATTTTATGGTCCTTAGTTAGGATAATAGTAAGTCCATTTTTTACCGGAGGTTGGTCTTCAATCTTCTCCGGAGGTGCCGGAAAGCTTATCTCCATTGATTTAGGCTTGCTAAACGTAGACGTTAAAACGAAAAACGTAAGTAGCAGAAACCCCAAATCTACCATGGGCGTCATATCTATTTTGGTGGATTGTTTTTTGGCGCGTTTTTTACCGCCTTTTTTGTGGCCACCGCCATCGTCTGCAATTTCAGCCATTTTTTAATTTTATTTTTTACCTGCTTCAGCGGGTTTACTTGCTCCGCCTTCTAACGAGGTAATTAAGTTAAAACGATAAATTTTCATATCCGTAAAAGTTTTTAAAACCTCTTTTACAGAAATATACTTTGATTTTGCATCTGCTTTAATAGCGTAACGTACTTTTTCTCCCACAAAATCTTTACCCGCATCTTTCGCTTTATCGCGCTCGCGTATATAAATTCCGTTGGTTTCCTGTGCCGCGTATCTAACCCAGTCGCTAAGCTGTGGGTTTTTAAGCGAATCATTAGGAACGCCTCTTTGTGGTTGAAATTTCAATCGTTCGTTTTCCGATGCATCAATGTATCGGGGTAAATCTTTAATGTCTACACCAAAACTCGACATACCGCCAAATTTTTTAATCTGTGCGTCGTTAAACTTTACTTTATACTTGTCGCTCATTTTCAATAGCGTAGCCACTTTTGCCTCAGCATTACTCACCCCAAAAAACGGGCGGCCATTATCATCTATACTAACTAAAATAGTATTATCTGGTAATGTTTTATCT
>DATHOW010000002.1:0-4324 GCA_035484495.1 Bacteroidia bacterium
CAATCACAATCTTTTTAAACAAACCCCATGAAATTTGCTGCATGCCTTGTTTGGCTTCTTCATAATTAAATTGACGTCTTTTATTGAATTGAGGAAGTAGGTTTATAGCTCTTTCAATTGGCCCTGCCACTAACTGAGGAAAAAAACTAATAAAAGCAGCAAACAAAATAAAATCATTAGTAGGTTTTAGTTTTTTCAAATAAACATCCGCTGTATAGCTTATCGATTGAAAGGTGTAAAAACTAATCCCAACCGGCAGTATAATTTTTAATGGCATCGCTGGCATATGATAACCAAGGCTATCAAAAGCAGTTATAAAATTATCTACAAAAAAATTGAAGTATTTAAAAAAACCAAGAAAACCAAAGTTTACCAAACAACTTAAACCAAATACAATTTTTCGTTTCCTGGCATCTGTAATTTTACCCAATTGCACACCAACCCAAAAATCTAATGTTGTACTAAAGGCAATCAGTAAAAGAAAACGCCAATCCCACCAACCGTAAAATATATAGCTTACAACTAAAAGAAACAGGTTTTGCCATCTCACCTGTTTGTTAAATATAAACCAATAAAGCAGAAAAACAATGGGTAAAAATATAGCAAACTCAAACGAATTAAATAACATCTGTTTACTATGAGTTTAGTTTACATACATAGCAAGCATTCCAGCTGCTTTCAGTTAGCGGTTGTTTGGTCATCCACTCTTCAGCATGTACCATTTTTAATCCGCATTCTTCTAATAGAGTATTTAATTTATCAGTAAACAAATAATGCATAATATGCTTTTCGTGCAAAATGGTTTCTTCCTTAGTTTGCTTGTTTTGAATTTTAATTTCAAAGTTAACATCTACTAAATCTTTTTCAATAAACATTTCAGGAGTAGATTCTCTTTTAACTGAGATAAGTTCATTTTCAAAATTCTTGATTCTAGATACAGGCTTATCATGCAACACCCCTGGCCCATACCAGCAATCAAAAATAAACAAGCCATCTTTTTTTAAATGATGTTTGGCTGTTTGCATCGCCTTTTTCAAATCAGCATCTGTTTGCATATAACTCATCACATGAAAAAGAGAAATCACTGCATCAACTTTTTTATCGCTTTTATAATTACGTATATCTCCTTTATGAAAAAATAATTTATCAGCAACCGGTTTATCCAGCTCATTTTTTCTTTCGGTTGCTTTAGTAAGCATTGTATGACTTTGGTCTATGCCAATTACACCATAACCTATTTGAGCTAGCAGACAAGCATGTATTCCTGTACCGCTACCAAACTCTAAAATAGAGCCTGCATTTTTAGAGAACGATTTTATAAGTGTATCTATATAATTAGTTTCAGCATCATAATCCTTATCCTTATAAAGCAAATCATAATACTGGCTATAAGCATCAAACACTTTTGTTTCCATTTAGTTTAAAAGGCTTTTTAAAGTTTTAGCAACTTCTTTTATTTGTGCGTCTGTTAAGGCTAAACCGCTTGGCAAATAAAAACCATACTCATACATCTTCTCCGCATTAGGATAGCTTTCTCCAATAAACAAACCCATTTTTTTAAATACGGGTTGCAGGTGCATAGGGTAAAAAAACGGACGAGTCCCAATTTCTTTCTCTGCTAGTTTTTTCATCAGCATTTCTGCGTTTACACTTTTATTTTCAGAAATCACACCAAACACCCAGTACATATTTTCGGCATAAGCTGTCTTCTCTGTGGGGATAGAAATATTTTTTTCGTCTTTTAAAAGAGAAGTATAAAGCTTCCCCATTTTCTTTTTAATGCCAATAAACTCATCCCAACGTTCTAACTGAGCCACACCAAGTGCCGCTTGCAAATTAGTCATACGCATATTCCAACCCAATTCTTCATGTACAAACCGTTTACTCGTAAAACAAAGGTTACGTAATGATTTACATCTTTCTGCCAGCCGGGTATCATCAGTCAACACCATTCCCCCCTCGCCTGTTGTAATCAATTTATTTGGATAAAAACTAAACACACTAATGTCGCCAAAACTACCACAGGCTTTGCCTTTATAGGTTTGTCCGTGTGCTTCTGCGGCATCTTCAATAATTTTTAAATGATGTCTTTTAGCAATATCAATTACAGTATCCATATCAACTGGCAAGCCATAAATATGAACCACCATTATAGCTTTTGTTTTTGACGTTATCTTAGCTTCAATCTGATTTACATCCATATTCCATGTCTGTAAATCGCTATCAACCAAAACAGGCTTAGCTCCCATTTTTATAATGGCAGATGCGCATGATATAATAGTAAAAGCGGGCATTATTACTTCATCATCTTTAGTAATTCCTAAGGCCTCTACCGCAATTTCTAACGCAGCTGTACCATTACAAACAGCAACCCCGTACTTACGGTTATTCTTAGCAGCAAACTGCTCTTCCAGTTTCTTTACAAAAGGGCCTTCCGAGCTTATCCAGCCTGTATCAATACATTCGTTTAAATATTTTTTTTCGTTGCCATTTAATAACGGCTCGTTAACAGCAATCATGTATCTTAATTTTGTTTTGCAATAAATCTTGTTTTATCACTATCCCCTTTATATGGACCCTGCTTTACTTCCACCATCTCTATATTTTCTAACACTTCAAATCCGTGCCCACCCGATGCTAGCAGAATAATATCTCCTCCCTCCAACACCTTACTGCTTATATAAAGTTGCTTATCGTCATAAAAATCAACCTTTAACTTTCCTTTTTTTATAACCAGCACCTCCTGTGTGTAAACAACATTACGTTCAACAGGGTTATGATAATGCGGCTCAATTATTTTCCCTGCCGGGTGATTCATATAAGCTAATTGCTGCGAAAATTCATCGGGCGTAAAAAAATGAATGCCTTTTTCACTGAATTTATGACTGATGACTATCGCCAAAATTTGTTCCCCATGTTTTATGTATTCTATGTGTTGCATAATTTATTTATCCCAAATGCCTGTGGCTTTATTATGAATGATTTTTAAATACTGAATGGGCATTAAAATAATATCGGGCACCAACGAAATACACGAAGCTGCAATAATGGCCGATACGCCCCAATCGGTATATTTTGCAAGTACTATACATAACGGAATGTTAATTATAGCCGTAAATATAGAAATATAAAACCCTACCCTAAACTTACCTACCCCATTAATAAAATTGCCAAAAATCTGATTCCACGATGCCAACAGAGTATATAAAGCCATCCACGTGGTAAGTTGAGTCGAAATTTTTATTTCCTTACCCACCCAAAGCTCATATGCAAAGCCCGATAACAAAATCATTGGCACAACAGCAAGTACCATCAAAAACCAAATTCGCACCATTTTACCTGTAATTCGTTTTATCCATTCTATATCCTTTTTAGCGTATGATTCTGTATAAGCACTCCATAACGGGGCCGATATAATAGTAAACACAAGTGTTATTGGGGTAAAATATTTCATAGCAATGTTATATGGCGTTACTTCTTCAGCACCAAACATTCTCGTAATAATTATGTTGTCTGTAGCCACAACAATTAATGCTGTCGATTGAAAAAGGAAAAACATTACCCCAACGGTCATTAATTTTCTGGCATATCTAAAATCAACAAACTTAAAAGATGGAGCATAATCTTTATAATAAGTTTTATAAAACCATGCACCTGTAGTTAAAGGCACAATAACATTTATAACTCCTATGGTTATAGCTAAGTAAACTAATGAGCCTTGGGTAGTTTTGGTAAGTATAAAAATTACAAGTAACGACAGCATACTGCAAGCAGTGTTTAATGCACCCGACATGGCTGTTTTTTGGTCAGCCAAAAACACAGCACTAATAAGCTTAACTACCAACTGCAAACAAAACGAGCTAAAAATAATAGCAGTCACCCTTGTTAACTCAATAGCTTTTTCTTCACTTACATTTAATATATCTGCCCAGTTTAAATAATGATTAACAACCGAAAATAAGCCACAGGCAGTGCCCATAATAATGCCTAACATGGCATAAGCTGTGCTTAAATAAGTACGTGCAGCAGCTTTATCTCCGCTGGCAACCGATTCCGCAAATTTATTTCGCAGCCCGTTCCCTAAGCCAATATCCAATAACCCAAACCAGCTAATAATACTGTATAAAGTAAGCCAAATACCGTAATTAACAGGTGTTAAGTAATTAATGGTTAGTGGTACTAAAACAAAGCTTGTTAAAACGCTAATGCCTTTTATTGCAACCGATGCAAGTATATTTTTTTTGGCCTTAACACTTCTGCTATGCCCAACCGTGAAATAGTTTTTAAAATTAAATTCTTTTATTTTATGAATCAACTCCATCAC
>DATHOW010000003.1:0-30198 GCA_035484495.1 Bacteroidia bacterium
CTAATCAGTTCCAAAAGTTTTACCTCGCAAAAATACTTTGTTATAAACCGTAGATGTGCTATACCAAACAGCATTACCGGTTAATTTAAACCCTATTAGTTTATCAAAAGTCGAAAGTTGATAGGTCTCATTATTATAGAAGGCATTTAAACCACCCTGTAAATCTACATAGGTTAATGTGTTATTATCAATAGCATACTCACTAGGCATAAAATTTGCCAGCACCGATGATTTCCCTTTATTAAATGCATTAAAATAGCCTGGATTGTAATATATAAGCATGCTATCTGCAACCTGATAAAAATCAGGGGCAAAGCCATATAAATCGTAGTTTTTCCCTGCATAAAAAACGTGCAAGCCTCCTGCATCAGTATAAGCAACCATATCATCGCCGGTCTGAAAATCGGTAACCTGTTTGGTTGAAACTGCATAAATGTTTCCTTTATAAAAAACACTTAAACCTAAAATATTGTTACTGGTGAAACTTACAATATTGCTACCCGTTTGATATTGTATTTGCGATGAATTATTGGCCAGTTTAAAAAGATTATATCCGTTTCCATTCCAAAATATTTTAAACTCGCGTAGGTAAGTGAGATAAGCTACCGTGTTATTACTTGCCTGATAATCTGATATCATTTGTGTTTGATGAAAATCTTCTAAGGTGTGAAACCCTCCATTATAATAAACTCTAAAAGACCCTGTAGTTTGGTCAATAAACGCAACTAAACTATCACCTACCTGATAAGAAGTTGTATAACCCGATAGGGTAGTTATTTTTCCTTTATCAAATACTTTTATAACTCCACCTACATTAAAGACTATTAAGTTATGTGTTACCTCGTATTTGGTAGGAATGCCATCGTAAAGCGTAGAAATTTCCCCTTTATAATATACTTTCAGGTTGTTGCCAAAATCTACAAAAGCCACGCAATTACCGCCTACCTGAAACGATTGTGGGGGCTGATATGCTGCAACGGTAGTAGTACCATTATCAAAAATATTAAAGTACCCTCGGTTATCGTTATAAGCTATAATGTTTTGACTTTTTGCTTGTATAGAAAAGAGAAGAGAAAAATAAACCAGACTAGTTTTAAGTAAAAAAATAAACTTTGTGTTCATGTTTGATATAAATGAATTTTAATAAATATTAATTCCAATTATACATATATCGTCTGTCTGCTCATAATTACCCTTCCATTCTATAAAATAATCTAAAAGAATTTTTTTCTGTTCTTCCATGCTTTTATTGGCAGCATTTATTAAAATATCTTTAATAGGTTTATATTTTAATTTTTTCCCTTTTTCGCCACCAAACTGATCAGCGTAACCATCTGTAAAAAGATAAAACGTATCGCCTTTATTAAGTTGTATAATATGGTTGGGGTAGGGGGTTATAGTTGGATAGAAACCAATAGGCTGTTTGTGTGCAGATATTTCAGTAAGCTTATATTCTTTTTTATCGACGTTTTGGTTTATTATAGATGTAATCCATAATGGGTTGTTAGCTCCTGCCCACATTAATTCCTTAGTAGCTAAGTTTAATCTAGCTAAAGAAATATCCATGCCGTCTTTTGTTTCATTGGTTTCTTTATTAGTAACCGATAATTCTGCTATCATCCTGCTACGTAGTTTGTCTAAAATTTCAGCAGGAGTTAATAATGTATCAGTAGCATTTAATTCATTTAAAAAAGAAGTGCCAAGTATGGTAAGAAAAGCACCAGGAACTCCATGTCCGGTACAATCAGCCGCAGCTACGTACCAATAATTATCTTTTTCTATGGCCCAATAAAAATCTCCACTAACAATATCTTTAGGTTGAAAAAGCACAAAGTGACTAGGAAGATGTGCTGATATATGTTCTTGTTCTTTTAACACGGCATCTTGTATTCGTTTTGCATAACGTATACTATCAAGTATTTCTTTTTGTTTTTCTTCAACTAATTCTTTTTGTTTTTCTATTAAGCGTTTTGCCTTTTTATAGCGTTGTAAATTTTTAAAAACTAAAAGTGCAATAACACCGGTTGCTATAGCTATACAAGCTATAAGCAGCATAAATAAACGTTGTTTTTTGCGTTCTTCCGTAGCAATGGCGCTTTGTTTTTCGTGCTCTAAATTTTGTTGAAACTCTTTGTATGTATATTCTGCAGTGGTGGTAGCTCTTACTTGCTCAAGTCCGGTTACACTATCTCGCATTTGCTTAAATAGTATATACATATCCAATGCTTTACCGGTGTTTTTCAGTTTTCTATAAACGTCGTACAACAACTTAGCAGAATTTCCAATGTCATTTGGGTAACCTAATTCCTGTGCAAGCAAAAATGCCCTGTCGCCATATGCCTGCGCCTTTTTTATGTCATTTCGAGTAAGATAAATTTCACCTAAATTATTAAGTGCTTCAGCTATACCTGTTTTATTCCCTAATTCTTCATCTATTTTTAAAGAATTTGTATAATATTCAATAGCCCTTAAAGTATCACCTTTATCTAAATAACAAGAGCCCAAGTTACTATATGAGTTAGCCATTCCTATATCATCGCCAATTTCTTGTTGCATGCTAAGCCCTTGCATATTAAATATTATACCCGAATCAACTTTATTTAAATTATTATAGGCGCTTCCTAAATTATTGAGTGATTGAGATGCTCCTCTTTTATCTCCAATAGATTGGTATAGTTTTACAGCCTTTGCATAATAAAAAATAGATTTTTTTGTATCGTTTTGAAAACTACATAAACTACCCAAGTTGTTGGTAGACTCTGCTATACCACGTATATCACCGGCTTTTTCTCTTAGAGTAAGTGCTTTGGTGTAGTATTCGGTAGCCAAAATAACATTCCCTTTATTATCGGCGTCATAGCCAATATTATTTAGAGCTGCGGCCTGATAAATAAGATATAATTTACTACCATCTCCGCTTTCGGCCATGTGTTGCATAAAGTTGTTGTATTTAGGCCATACTGCCTCATCAACGCAATTTTCAACAAAATCATTCAATAGTCTTAAACGTACAGAATCGTGCGTGGCTTTATGATAAAGAGGCAGGATAGAATCTAGTAGCTGCTTATCTGTTCCGTTCAAATGCGCATAATCTATGCCATCTACTAACAACCATTCTTTATTTTTAGTTTGTGAAAAAGAGTTGCTACTTAAACAAAAAATAAATAAACAGGCTAATTTTAAAACACAGTAATTACTTAATTTAAAAATCAGCTTCATGGCTTAAAGATAAAATAAGAATTGTAAATATAAAATAGGCAGATATAGATTTGCTAAGATAAACTTACTTAGTTTTCTGCATTAACTTTTCTATTTCTTCAACGGTTTTTGCTAATTTACCACTAAGCACATCGGGTGCGCCTTTGGTTATTAAAACATCATCTTCTATGCGCACACCTATGTTCCACCATTTTTTATCGCAGGCAGCATTTTCAGGAATATAAATACCGGGCTCAACCGTTATAACCTGATTAGCTTTTAAGCGGCCATAGTTACCAACATCATGCACATCTAAACCTAAGTAATGCGATGTACCATGAAAAAAATACTTCATAAACTCATTAGGCGATAATATAATTCCTAGTTCCATCAAGCCTTTTTTAATAACATCGGCAGCGGCATTATGTGGTGCGCGAAATAAATTACCCTCTTTGCAAGCCTCTATGCCAGCTAATTGAGCTTGTAGTACTAAATTGTAAATCTTCTTTTGTTCTTCACTAAATTTGCCTGATACAGGCAGGGTGCGGGTTACATCAGCCGTATAACCATGATACTCTGCTCCGGCATCAACTACCATAATATCGTTTGGAGTTAATTTTTTTCGATTAGTTATGTAGTGTAAAATACAAGAGTTTTCTCCTGCACCAACAATAGATGGATAACCAACATACTCCGACCCATTATATTTAAAACCGTACTCAACAATTGCCTGTGCCTGATATTCAGTCATATTGCTTTCTAACTTCTTCATTAATTCTAAATGCGATGCGCAAGTTATATCAATGGCTTTTCTAAGCTGAACGAGCTCTTGGGGAGTTTTAATTTCACGTAAATCCCCCATAAAAGAATAAAAAGTATAATAATCTTTAGTTTGAAGGTCTTTCGTTTTATCGTTAAAGTTTTTAATCAAACTGTATAAATCTCCTGCATCAGTTTTATCGTCGCGCACATCATTATTAAAAGGACTATGGTATATTTTATCAAATTTCTTGAAATCTAAATTCAAATCGGCAAAATCCGTATTAATGTATGAGTGCTCAAAGCCTAATTTTTGTTTAACTCCATCTATGCCCAAGCGTTTACCTGTCCAGCTTTCATCACGTGGACTACGCGGTTGTACATAAATAAGCTCGTTGGTAGTAATGCTATCCAGCGTTTGTGTGTCTTTAAATATAAGTAAAACAGCATTTGGCTCTGTTAAACCGCTTAAATAGTAAAAGTCCGGATCTTGACTATATTGAAAATCCACATCATTACTCCGGTTTCTTTCTGCATTAGCAAAAACAACAGCAACCGATTTTGGTGCCATTTTTGCTCTAAGTGAGTCTCTTCTTGCTTTATGAAAAGAGACTGAAAGCCAGTCTCTATCGTATAAAGAATCTGATTGGGCATATAGGTTGCCAATCAGTGCCAAACAAATTATAATATTTCTAACCATACGTAAAATTAAAAAGCCTTGTCACCAAAGGTAACAAGGCTTTTTAAAATTTAAAATTTAAATTACTTAGTTGCTGTTTTAGCAGCAGGTGCAGTTGTTGCTTTAGCAACTTTAGCTTTTGGTAAAAAACCTTTTTCACGGGCTTCTTTTACGCAAGCAAAAACACCAAGTTTATTAATATTTTTAATAGCTGATGTAGATACACGTAAGGTTAACCACTCACCTGTTTCAGGTACAAAAAACTTTTTACGTTGTAAGTTTACATCAAACGAACGTTTAGTTTTATGATTAGAGTGAGATACCATGTTACCTCCTACAGCTTTTTTTCCAGTTAATTGACAAACACGAGCCATGATTTATAAAATTTAAGGGTGCAAATATAGTTAATTATTAGTACTATGCAAATTAATTGGCAGAAATTCGTTCATTTAATCTCTCCCACTCTTTTAAAAGGCTTTCCAGCTTAAGTTTACTTTGGTTGTAATTCTCAAAAAATACCTTATCATTCATCAGTTTTTGATAGGTATCGGGGTTAGATAACTGCTCATCAAGCTTTTTTATATCAGTTTCTAACTGCTCAATGTCTTTTTCACACTTAGAAATCTGATTTTTTATCTGTTTAAGCTCTTTTTCCTTTTCAGAATTATCAACTTTAGGTTTTTCAACCACCTTTTTCTCTGCCGCAGGCTGTACTTGTACTGATTTAAGCTCCATTAATTTCTCAAGTTTACGTTTTTTCATAAACTCTTTAATGTCGCATAAATGCTCTTTTACAGAGCCCTCTCTAAATTCAAACAAACGGTCGGTTAGACCGTCTAAAAAATCACGATCGTGAGATACCAAAATAACCGTGCCTTCGTAGTCCATCAGGGCTTTCTTTAAAATCTCTTTAGAGCGGATATCTAAGTGATTGGTTGGCTCATCCAGTAAAAGTAAGTTATAAGGCTCTAATAAAAGCTTACAAAGTGCCAATCTACCTCGCTCTCCACCGCTAAGTACACGTACTTTTTTATCAATGTCATCTCCGCCAAATAAAAATGAACCTAAAATATTACGTACTTGTTTGCGCACATCGCCAACAGCAAGCTCATCAATAGTTTCAAAAACGGTTTTGTTTTGGTCTAATTTTTCTTCCTGGTCTTGCTCAAAAATTCCGGCTAACACATTATGCCCAATTTGTACCGTTCCATCAAACTTGGTTTTATTACCAATCATTTTCATCATGGTCGATTTCCCTTCACCATTACGCCCCACCAAGGCTACTTTTTCGCCTTTTGTAATAATGAAATTAGCATCTTTAAAAATAAGTTTCTCTCCGTATGTTTTAGCAGCATCTTCTACTGTTAGCACAATTTTACCGGATAGTGCAGGTTTAGGAAAGCGCATGTTCATTACTGCATTATCACCTTCTTCAACCTCAATGCGCTCCATGCGGTCAAGCTTTTTAATAAGCGATTGTGCAAACGAGGCTTTGTTGGCCTTTGCGCGATACTTATCAATCAAGGCTTCGGTATGATCAATTAATTTTTGCTGATTTTTAACCGCACTTTCTTGTTGATCTTGTCTTTCCTGACGAAGCACCAAATATTTACTGTAATTAGCCTTGTAATCGTATGTTTTTCTGTTTACAATTTCAATAGTACGGTTGGTTACATTATCTAAAAACTGCTTATCGTGCGATATAAGTACTAGCGCCCCATAATAAGTTTCCATAAACTCCTCAAGCCACTGTATAGCCTCTATATCCAAGTGATTGGTAGGCTCATCCAGTAAAAGTACATCGGGTTTTTGTAGTAAAAGTTTAGCTAACTCAATACGCATACGCCAACCACCGCTAAACTCATTAGTTAAACGATGAAAATCATTACGCTCAAAGCCTAAACCTTTTAAAATCTTTTCAATTTCCTCATCGCGGTTGTTAGCACCAATAATATCAAGCCTTGCAGATATATCTGTTAAATCGGTAATTAATTGCGAATAACTATCGGTTTCATAATCAGTACGAATTTCAAGATCTTTATTTATTTCGGTCAAACGATCTTGCAACTGTGTGATTTCTGCGTAAGCAGAAGCCGTTTCTTCAAAAACGGTACGCCCGTGTTGGTGTATCATATCCTGAGGGAGGTACCCCAGTTTAAAATCTTTAGGTTTAGAAATTTCGCCTTTTGTAGGCGATTGTTCACCTGCAATTAATTTTAGCATGGTAGATTTACCCGCACCATTCTTGCCCGCCAAGCCCACACGGTCTTTTCCGCTAATTAAAAAGCTAACGTTTTCGAATAACGAAGAGCCTCCAAAAGCTACTGTAACTGAATTTACTGATATCATAAGGGCGCAAAGATAGTATCAATTTAATAAATTGAGAATTATGATTTTTAAAAAATAGATTTAATTAGTTTTGCGCTGTATATGAAATGTAGACAATTTATTTTTCTTTTCTTTTGTTTAAGCGGTTATATTCTTTCGGCGCAAGACCAAATTGATTATAAAGCCGACAAAATTAAGTTTGTTAAAGACTACAAAGGTGGCGCCAAAAGGCTTATTGGGCATGTACAGTTTACTACTAAAGATGGCATGTTTATGACTTGCGACAGCTCGTACTTTCTTGATAATAACAATATAGAAGCATATAGTAATATATTTATCCGCCAGGGCGATTCGCTTACCATTACCGGTAAAAATGCCCATTACGATGGTACAACTAAGCTAGGCATAATTGATGGTAATGTAGTTTGTACCGAAAAAGACATGGTGCTTACTACGGCCGTTTTAAATTTCGATTCTAAAAATAAAACGGCAAGTTATCAAACCGGAGGCACTATTGTTTCTAAAGAAAACACCTTAACCAGCAAACATGGTTATTATCATTCGCCCACAAAAACAGTATCTTTTAGGTACGATGTAAAATTGGTAAACCCTGATTATACCATGTTTGCCGATACGCTTAAATATGTAACGCCTACCAAAACGGTAATATTTTTAGGGCCAACTAATGTATTAAGCAAAAAAGACAAATTGTATTGCGAGCGCGGTTGGTATAACACTCAAACCCAAATTTCGCACCTAACAAAAAAAGCAGCGATTTATACAGGTAAAAATATTATGTACGCTGATAGCATTCATTACGATAAAAAGAACGAATCGGGTAATGCGTACAGTAATATAAGGATGATTGATACAGTACAGAAAACCATTATTAGCGGAAATCGTTCATACAGCAACAAAAAAACGGGCATTATGTGGGTTACAGATCACGCTTTGCTAACCAAAATAATGAATAAAGATTCCTTATTTTCTACTGCTGATAGTATGTTTGCTTATGAAAAGCATGTAAAAAATTTAAAAACAATTCTAGTTGATTCAATTACTCGTATTAAAAAAGATACCGCTAGTACAAAAGAAGAAAAGCTTAAGAGGCAAGCTCTAATTGTAAAGGATAGCACCAATTTTATAGAAAGAGACAGTTCTATTATAAAAGCGTATCATCACGTAAAAATATTTAAAACCGATGTGCAGGGTGTTGCCGATACTATGGTTTTCTCTGCCTATGATTCAACGCTAACCCTCTATCACTTACCTGTATTGTGGCATAAGGTAAATCAGCTAAGCGGAAAATTGATAATCGTATATTTTAGTAATAGTAAAATGGATAAAATTTATATCCCCGAAAACACCTTTATAATATCGAAGCTTGATACCATGCACTTTAATCAAATAAAAGGTAAATTACTATGGGCTTATTTTAAAGATGATACACTTAGGCGCATTGATATTGTGGGGAATGCGCAGGCGGTATATTATTTACAAAACGATAAAAAAAGGTTACAAGGCGTAAATTTAATAGAAAGTAGTAAACTAACCGTTAACGAAAAAGATGGTACGTTAAATCAAATAACCTTTCATAAAAAACCGGTGGCTAAAATTTTACCCATGAGAGATTTAAATGTAAAAGAAATTGAAATAAAAGGGTTTAGCTGGCAAGACCATCGAAAACCTAAAAGTAAAGCTGATTTGTTTAAAAAAGATACAAAGCTGGAGTTATGATTTTGAGAATTTTATGAGCTGATGATTTAACATAAACCTTACTTTGCAGTTTTTTGTCTAAATTTGCGCTCTGAAACCTAAAAAATCTTTCAAAAAAAGCAACAATTTTTGTTTCAGATAAAAAAAAGTATATCTTTGCACCCCCTAAATGGGAATTAAAATCAAGAAAAGTGGATCAAATTAGTTACAAAACAGATTTTGCCAATGCGGCAACTATTCAAAAAAAGTGGCATTTAGTAGATGCAGAAGGCCAAGTTGTTGGTCGTTTAGCGTCTAAAGTTGCCTATATTTTAAGAGGTAAAAATAAAACTTCTTTCTCTCCAAATACAGATTGTGGAGATAACGTAATTATCATCAATGCCGATAAAGTAAGATTTACCGGTAACAAAGCTGAAGATAAAGATTATATTCGCTACACTGGGTATCCGGGTGGACAACGTTTTGCAACTCCAAACGAGTTATTAAAACGTAAACCAACTGAAATCCTACGTTTGGCTATACATGGTATGTTACCAAAAAATCGTTTAGGTCGTGTTCAAAACACTAATGTATTTATTTACGCTGGTACTGAACATAAACACGAAGCGCAACAACCAGTTAAATTAGACATTAACACCATTATCGCTTAATTATAAAGAATGGAAAAAATCACCACATCAGGAAGAAGAAAAACATCGGTAGCCCGTGCCTTTGTAACAAAAGGTAAAGGAGACATTACCATTAACGGACGCGATTACAAAGAATATTTTGCTACTAGCACTTTACAATTTTACGTTCAACAGTCATTATTAGCAGCTAACCTGCGTAATGATTATGACGTTATGATAAATGTACATGGTGGCGGTACTACTGGCCAGGCACAAGCTATTCGTTTAGCTATTGCTAAAGCTTTAGTAGAAGAAAATCCTGAATTGCGTGCAGCTATGCGCCCTGATAATCTTTTAACCCGCGACAGACGTATGGTTGAACGTAAAAAATTCGGTCGTGCAGGTGCTCGTCGTCGTTTCCAATTCAGCAAACGTTAATTTATATATATTATACAATCAAATAAAAACATGGCTTTAACATCGTTTAACGAATTATTAGAAGTAGGTGCACATTTCGGTCACATGCGTAGCAAATGGAATCCTGCAATGGCTCCTTATATCTTTGCTGAAAAAAATGGCATTCATATTATAGATTTAAACAAAACCGTTGTAAAGATTGAAGAATCTGCGAACGCGTTAAAACAAATAGCTCGTTCTGGCAAAAAAATTCTTTTTGTTGCAACTAAAAAACAAGCTAAAGAAATTGTAGCTGAAAAAGTAAAAGCAATCGGTATGCCATATGTTACAGAACGTTGGCCGGGCGGTATGCTTACTAACTTTGCAACTATCCGCAAAACTGTTCGCAGAATGGCGCAAATTGACAAAATGACCAAAGATGGTACTTTTGACAACATTTCTAAAAAAGAGCGTTTAAACATTTCTCGCGAGCGTGCAAAATTGGAAACTCAATTTGGTTCAATTGCTGAGTTAACTCGTCTTCCATCAGCTATTTTTATTGTTGATGTTAGTAAAGAAAACATTGCAGTTGCTGAAGCAAAAAAATTAAACATCCCGTCTTTCGGTATTGTTGATACAAATTCAAATCCTAATTCAATTGATTTTGCTATCCCTGCAAATGATGACGCTTCTACTTCTATAGCTTATATCTTAGATATCATCTGTAAATCAGTAGCTGAAGGTCTTTCAGAACGCAAGCATGATAAAGATGCTCAAGAAGCTGAAGATAAAGAAGAAGGTTTAGAAAAAGATGTTACAGCTAAATATGCTGCAGCAAAAGATGAAGAAGAAAAATCTCCTGCTAAAAAAGGTGCTCGTAAAAGAACTACAACAACTCCCGCTAGAAAATAATTATAAAATTGGAAACAAAAATGGCAATTACTGCAAGTGAAGTAAATAAGCTGCGCCAGCAGACTGGTGCAGGTATGATGGATTGTAAAAAAGCGCTTGAAGAAGCGAATGGAGATTTTGAACAAGCTGTTGATTTCCTTCGTAAAAAAGGACAAAAAGTTGCTGCTAACCGCCAAGACCGTGATGCAAAAGAAGGTTTAGTTATTGCTAGAGTTTCTGCTGATAGCAAATTGGGTAGCTTAGTAGTTGTTAACTGCGAAACTGATTTCGTAGCTATCAATGCTGACTTTGGTACTTTTGCAAATACTATTTCTCAAATATCAATTGATAAAAAACCGGCTTCTATTGAGGCTTTTGCTGCATTACCATACAATAACGATGTTACTGTTGGCGATAAATTTATTGAGCAAATTGGTAAAATCGGCGAAAAAATTGAATTATCTTACTATCAAACAGTAGATGCTGCAAACGTAGTAGCTTATAATCACCCGGGTAACAAATTAGCCTGTATAGTTGGTTTTACTAAACCGGTAACTGAAGAAGTTGCTAAAAACATTGCTATGCAAGTAGCTGCTATGGCTCCTGTAGCTGTAGATAAAGATGATGTTGATACTAAAACTTTAGAGCGCGAACTTGAAATTGCACGCGAAGTAATTCGTGCAGAAGGTAAGCCTGAAGATATGGTTGAAAAAATTGCTCAAGGTAAATTAAATAAATTCTACAAAGAATCTACTTTATTAAACCAAGAGTTTATTAAAGATAATAAATTATCAATTCGCCAATATTTACAAAGCATTGATAAAGACCTAACTGTTACAGCCTTTAAACGCTACCAGTTAAGTTAATTAAATTTTTAATTTTAATCCCGACATTAAGTCGGGATTTTTTTTGCCTTGTTGTGAAATAGAAATAAAAAACTTAATATGAAATATAAAAGAATATTATTAAAACTATCTGGCGAAGCCTTAATGGGCAACAAAAACTTCGGAATTGATAACGAACGTTTAGCGCAGTATGCCAGCGAAATTAAAGAGGCCGCAGATGCGGGTTGTCAAATAGCTATAGTAATTGGTGGAGGAAATATTTTTAGAGGTATACAAGCTGAAAAAGGTGGAATGGATAGGGTACAGGGAGACTATATGGGAATGCTTGCAACTGTAATTAACTCTATGGCTTTACAAAGTGCTTTAGAAATTATGGGCGTGCAAACACGCTTACAATCGGCTATAAAAATGGAACAAATTTGTGAGCCTTTTATTCGCAGAAAAGCTGTACGTCATTTAGAAAAAAACCGCGTAGTTATTTTTGGTGCTGGTACCGGTAACCCTTATTTTACTACTGATACAGCGGCAACCCTACGTGCTATTGAAATTGAAGCTGATGTTATTTTAAAAGGCACTCGTGTAGATGGCATTTATACAGCCGATCCTGAAAAAGATAAAACAGCTACTAAATACGAAACTATTTCGTTTACCGAAGTGTACGAAAAGGGTTTAGAAGTAATGGATATGACTGCTTTTACGCTATGTAAAGAAAATAACCTACCTGTTATTGTATTTGATATGAATAAAGCAGGAAACCTAAAAAAATTACTACAAGGCTCTAAAATAGGCACTTTAGTAGAGGTTTAGTTTTAAGACTTTTGCCATATTTAATAAAACTATGTTTACCGACAGTTCAGATATATATGATTTGGTTTATAGTTTTAAAGACTATGGAAAAGAATCGGCAGATATTATTCAGTTAATTAAAAGTAAGCAACCTGAATGTAAAACCATTCTTGATGTGGGCTGTGGTACATCTGAGCATCATAAATATTTAAGCAAGCATTTTACTGTTGATGGAATTGATATAAACGAAAAGTTTATTGAACTATCAAAGAAAAAAAATCCTGATGGGCAGTATAGGGTAGAAAACATGGTGCAGTTTGAACTTAACAAACAGTACGATGTTATCCTTTGTTTATTCAGTTCAATAGGATATCTGCAAACTGTAGAAGAAATTATTTCTGCTTTAAAATGTTTTAATAAACACCTAAAACCAAACGGACTTTTACTTGTTGAGCCTTGGTATAATAAAAATAATTGGCATAAAGGCAAGCTTGGCATGTTACCAATTGACCAAGAAGATTTAAAGATTTGTAGAATAAACAGAAGCTTTTTGTCTGGAGATTATTCAATATTAAATTTCTATTACTTGGTTGGAACTATGGATACCGGTGTCCAACATTTTCAAGAAGAACATAAATTGAGATTAACATCTAAAGAAGAAATGTTTGATGCTTTTAATCAAGCTGGACTTGATGTAACTTTTGATGAAAAGGGATTAATTGGTCGCGGTATGTATTACGGCATTAAAAAATAAATAAAATTGTAGCAATGATAAATTTTAACTCATATAACTACACAGTATCTGAACGCTTTTTGCGTTACGTGAAAATTGACACGCAAAGTGATCCGGAATCTACAACAACGCCAAGCACCGAAAAACAATTTTTTTTAGGTAAGCTGTTAGCGGAGGAGTTAAAGCAAATGGGCTTAACAGATGCCCATATAGATGAGCATTGTTATGTTTATGCTACTTTGCCTGCAAACACTACTAAAAAAGTACCTGTTATTTGTTTTTGCTCACATATGGATACATCGCCCGATTGTAGCGGGGCTAATGTAAACCCCGTTGTACATAAAAATTATAAAGGAGGCGATATTGTTTTACCAAACGACAGCACACAAGTAATAAAATTTAACCAGCATGTTGATTTGAAAAATCAGTTAGGAAACGATATTATAACTACCGATGGTACAACCCTTTTAGGTGCTGATAACAAAGCTGGCGTGGCAGAAATAATGGATGCCATTAATTATTTAATTGCCCATCCTGAAATAAAATACGGAGCGATAAAAGTTTTATTTACGCCCGATGAAGAAATAGGGCGCGGAGTTGATAAAGTAAATATTAAAAAATTGGCTGCTGATTTTGCCTATACTATGGACGGCGAAACCCTTGGACATATTGAGAATGAAACCTTTTCAGCAGATGGAGTAACCATTACTATTAAAGGCGTTCCAACACATCCGGGCTTTGCTAAAGATAAAATGCAGCATGCCATAAAAATTGCTGCAGAAATTATTGCTAATATCCCTAAAGATAAAACACCTGAGACAACCGAAAAAAAACAACCCTTTATGCATCCTACAGCCATTAATGGAGGCTTGGAACAAGTGGTTATAAAATTCATTATCCGTGCTTTTGATACACCTACTTTACATGCTTTAGAGGCTGAATTAAAACAAATTACTGAAAAGGTTATTGCTAAATACAATAAAAGCTCTTTTACCTTTGATGTGCAGGAGCAGTATCGCAATTTTAGAGAAGTACTTGATAAACACCCTCAAATAATTGAACACGCAGTTGAAGCCGTAAAACGCACCGGAGTTACCCCTGTTTTATCAAGCATACGTGGTGGCACCGATGGTTCTCGTTTATCTTTTATGGGGCTGCCTTGCCCTAATATATTTGCGGGCGAACATGCCTTTCATAGCAAGCAAGAGTGGGTATCTGTACAGGATATGCAAAAAGCTGTGCAAACCATTGTGCATTTGGCTGCTATTTGGGAAGAAACAGCTACTAGTTAACTTTAGATAAAATATTGTAACTTATTGTAAATAATTTAGTTGCGTAGTATAAAAGAAGCAAAAAAAGCAAATTAAATTTTGTTAAACGCTTACTTATATTACTTTTACATTAAAATTATTTTGCATGAAAAAACTCTACTCTTCCCTAAATGCTTTCTCTATTTTATTGCTTTTAAGCTTAACCATTTTTCAGGGTTGCATAAAAGATAAAATAGACTTAAACAAAAGTGGTAACAATTCCATAAGCCCTCAATTTGCTGGGGCATTGGTCTACTCATCTCTTACCATAAAAGATATCTTGGCGCAAACCAATAAAAATGGTCAATTAACAACCGATTCTACCGGATTTATTACACTAGTTTATAAAGGAAACTTGTTTTCGTTAAAAGCGGCTGATGTATTGACTATTCCTGCACAACCTCCTGTTACTGCAAATACAACTTTATCTGCTACTGATGCTGCGGCTTTAAATCTACTACATCAAACCCAAACATTAACATTCTCTGATTCGTCATTAATTATTTTTCAAACGACTGACGCAACTCAAAAAATAGATAAACTTAACTGCAAAACTGCCACCCTAGCGTTAAATCTTAATTATACTATAAAAGATGATGCTAAAATTATAGTCACCATTCCGGGAGCAAAAAATTCGCTCGGCGCGGTTTTTACACAGACAATTCAGGTGCATTACACCGGAAGTCCAGTAACTGTTAACAATAGTTATTTATTGGATGGTTATACTATTGACATGACAAATGGAAATACAACACATAATACAATTAAAATCTTGTATAATGTTATTGTAACCAAAACAACCAATAGTATAAGTTCAGCTGGTGATGGCGCTTCTTTTACGGAGACATTTAGTAACGTAAACTACAATAGTATTATAGGTTATTTAGGGCAACATTTTTTATCACCAAACACGGATACTGTACCCATTACTATTTTTAAAAATAATATATTTACTAACGGGGCTACTTTTAATATAGTAAATCCGCTTATAAAAGTATTTTTAACTAACTCGTACGGCTTACCTATTAATGCTCATTTTAATACATTTGAAGGATACTCGCCTTCAACAGCTAGTACGCCTTCAACAACATATACTATTACCGGGGCACCTAATCCTATTCCAATACCAACGGTTGCTGTTCTTGGGCAAACCGCTGTAGATAGTTTTAAACTAGATAACAGTAATAGTAATATAATTACACTTATAAATAACTTCCCTAAAAATGTAATTTATAATGTAAGCGCACAATCAAATCCTGCCGGACCTGTTTATAACAATTTTATAACAGATACTAGCCAGTTTAAAATCGATCTAGAGCTTGATTTACCTTTATATGGGTCAGTTAAAAATTTCACATTTCAAGATACAGTTCCGTATTCTTTTCCTGACTCAACTCAACTAAAATATATTAAATCTGTTACGGTACGCGCTTATATAGATAATGGCTTCCCTATTGATGTGGGCATGCGTATAGCATTTGTAGATACTTTTTATAATGTAATTGATGAATTAATTAACCCAACATATCAATTAATTATGCCTTCTGCTAGTGTTGGCGCTAATAATATGGTTACCGCACCTACATCAGGCACGCACGATTTTATTATACCAAGTAGTATAATTCCAAAACTAAGTAAGGTAAAGCACATACTTATAGGGGCAGTAGCTAACACATATCACGTTGGTAGCGGCGCTAATGTAAAAATCTACGATTTTTACCATCTAGATGTTAAGATTGGCGTTAATGTTCAGTTTTATTTAAAATTCTAAAATAATACCAGCTTTTAATTCAATTTATGAAAAAAATTATATCACTCATATTAGCTTTAGGTTGCTTAACTAATTTGAAAGCGCAACAAAGTTTAACATTGTACAACATGCAGGCAATTCCACAGGCTATGTATGTAAATCCGGGGGCTATGCCATTAACTAATATTAATATTGGGTTACCAGGTATATCGTCAAACTATATAAATTATGGTAATAACGGTTTCAAACTTCACGATTTAATTAAGCAAGATGCCAATGGAGGAATGTTAGTTGATGCAAACGGCTTTTTGGATAAATTAAAAACCAAAAACAACCTAAACCTTAATGCGCATATTGATATATTGAGTTTTGGCTTTAAAATAAAAAAGAAAAACTACTTTAGTTTTAACTTAACTGAACGAGTAGATATTAGGTTTAGCTATACTAAAGATTTAATGTCATTTGCTATTAATGGTAACGGTGCGGCGGTTAATCTAAATCACGATTTGCACTTGGCTCCCGGTATAGATGCTACGCATTATAGAGAATGGGGTATAAACTATACACGCGAGGTTAATAAAAAACTAACTATTGGTGGACGATTAAAATATTTAAGTGGGATAGAAAATGCCAATACCGAAAAAACCACTGCAACATTAAATACTAATAGTCAGTACTACGCTTTAACAGGTAGTGCTAACGTGTCAGTAAATACATCAGGTGTTGATAGTGCTGCGGGTAAAAATACATCTTCTATCTTAGGGTTTAACACAGGTCGAAAAAACCGTGGTGCTGCTATTGATATTGGCGCAACGTATAAATTAAATGACAAATTTAGTTTCTCGGCAAGCATTGTTGATTTTGGTTTTATAAACTGGAAAGATTATACAACCAACTATGTAAGCAACAATCCTAATGCATCTGTACAATATAATGGCATTAATGTAAGTCAGGCTTTTGGCGATTCGGCGGGTTTTGGAAAATCAATAAGTAAGTATGGCGATTCTTTAAAAAATGCTTTTGGTGTATCAACCAAACACACTTCTTACACAACCATGCTTACTACACAGTTTTATTTAGGAGCTAATTATTGGTTAAACGAAAAAAATAATGTTGGGCTTTTGTTAAACGGACGTTATGCTAATAAACAATTTAACCCAGCACTTTGCGTATCATTTAATAATAAAGTAGGGCGTTGGTTTAGTGCTTCAGTAAGTTACTCAATGCTAAACAGAAGTTATGATAATGTGGGCTTAGGACTTGCCTTTACAGGTCCTGTTCAATTTTACGTAGTAAGCGATAACGTAGTAAGTTTTTTAGTGTTTGATAAATACAAATCAAATAACAGTTCTTTTGTTGTTCCGGCATATAGTAAAAACCTAAATTTAAGATTTGGTATAAATATTACTATCGGTAAAATCCCTAAAGACAAGGATAAAGATGGTGTGCCTGATAAAGTTGATGATTGCCCACTAGTTGCGGGGCCTGTTGCTCTTAAAGGTTGCCCTGATAGAGACGGAGATAGCATAGCTGATAAAGATGATGCTTGTCCTGATATTGCGGGGTTAAAATCGCTTAAAGGATGTCCTGATAGGGATGGAGATGGCATTGCAGATAAAGATGACAAATGCCCAGATGATAAAGGCTTAGTTGAGTTTGATGGTTGTCCTGATAGAGATGGCGATAAAATAATTGACAAAGATGATGAATGCCCTGATGAAGCTGGTTTAGCTGAATTTATGGGGTGCCCCGATAAAGATGCTGATGGTACACCTGATAAATATGATGCTTGTCCTGATTTAGCCGGGCCAAAAGAATTAAAAGGTTGCCCTGATAAAGATGGCGATAAGGTTATTGATAAGGATGATGCTTGTCCTGATGTGGCAGGTCCGACAGATAATAAAGGTTGTCCTTATGCTAAATTAGATTTATTAGATAAGAACGGAAAAGTTATAGCTGTGTCAGTAAAAAATAAAGAAGGCTGGTTTACATTTGAAACTCTACCTGCCGACGAAGAAGCTTTATTTAAATTAGAAGTCGATGATGCTTCTATAAATGTAGTAACAATCGATTCTAAAGGCAATAAAAAAGAAGCTACTAAAAAAGCTGATGGCTTATACCATTTCCCGGTTGAAATTAAAGCAGCTGAAAAGAAAATTTTAGAAAAAGCATTTTCGAGTTTGCAATTTGCTACCGGTAAAGATATTATTCAAACAATTTCTTTCCCTTCCTTAAATCAATTGGCAACATTGATGAAACAGCATACAGATGATTGGACTCTTAAACTATCAGGTCATACTGATAATCAAGGGCAAGCTGATGCAAATATGCTTTTATCTGAAAAACGTGCCAAAGCGGTTAAAAAATATTTAGTAAGCAAAGGTGTAAAAGACGATAAGGTAATTGCCGAGTGGTTCGGACAAACACAGCCTATTGAAAATAATGCTACTGAAGCAGGGCGCAAAAAAAATCGCCGTGTAGAAATGAAAGTATTGTATAAGTAATAAATAGAGATAACTATTTTGGTTAAAAAGCCCTGTCTTATAAAAGAGACGGGGCTTTTTAGTTGTTTTAATAGTATTTTTGCGCTGAATTAAAAATGAAAAATAAATTTGTAAAATTTTTAGCTGTTTTATTTGTGCTTGCAAACTGTACACAAGCACAGAGCCCTTTTATATTTCCATTAAAAGGTAAGCCTGCTTTAAACGGTAATTATGGCGAGGTTCGCCCCAACCATTTCCATGCTGGGCTCGATTTTAAAACACATTATTCTGAGCATTTACCAATACATGCCGTGGCAGATGGCTATGTTTCTCGCATAAAAATTTCCACTTCGGGTTATGGCAAGGTGCTTTATATTACACATCCAAATGGTTTAGTAAGTGTGTATGGGCATGAGTATGCCTTTGCTGATAAAATAAAAAATTACACTGAGGCAGCTCAGGAAATTGCCGAAGTTTTTGAAATAGAGCTGTTTCCTAAATCAATCGATTTACCCGTAAAACAAGGTGATGTTATTGGATATACAGGTAACACAGGTAGTAGCGAAGGCCCACATTTACATTTTGAGATTAGAGATGAAAAAAGCGAAGCACCATTAAATCCTTTACGCTTTTTAAAAATCCAAGATGTTGTTGGACCTAAAATTCAGCGCATAGCATTGTATAGTGAGTATCAATTAGAAAAAATTATGCTGCCCGTAAAAAAAACAGATACCCTTAAAACAACTTATCCTATTGGTTTTGGTATAGAATGCTTTGATTATGAGCAAGTACAAGGCAACAAGAACAATATTTACAAAGCAGAAATTTATGTAGATGGTAAATTATATTATTGCCATGTTTTAGATAGCATAACTTTCGATTTGGCTCGCTATGTAAACACCTATGCCGATTACGATGCTAAAAAACAAAAACACATAACCATTCAAAAATTATTTAAAGAAAAAAACAACGATTTACCTATTTATAAAACCATAAACGATAAAGGGTTTATCTCTTTTAAAGATAATACTTTTCATTCTGTTAGAATAGTGGCTTACGATTTTTATAATCAAAAAGATGAAGTTTCATTTTTTTTAAAAACGGCAGCGCCTCCTTCGGTTGTAACAAAAGGAAGCAAGAAACAAGATTGCTTAACTGCATTTAAAGAGAGTACTACTGATTATAGTATAGAACTTCCTGCTAAAAGTTTGTATGAAGATGTACAGTTAGTTACTTCTTATCAAAACAACACGCTTTCAATTGGTGCAGTAGGATATGATGTACCTTTTCAAAATAGCTGTATCATTAAACTAAAAGTACCCGATAATTTAAGTAAGTATAAAGACAAACTCTGCATTTCAAATATATCTAGTACTAAAAACTATGTTGATGCAGTCTTTGAAAACGGGTTTGTAAAAGCCAACGTTAAAACTTTCGGAAAATATAAAGTAGACGTAGACACTATTGCGCCTCAAATTAAATTTAACACAAACAAAACAGGGTTTTATAAAATTGGAAACGTAGTTTCATTTAAAGTAAGCGATAATTATAGTGGCATTGGTGTTTTTAAATTACGATTAAACGGCAAGTGGCATTTAGCGGAGTACGAGCATAAAACAAGCACTATTTTTTTTACAGTTGATGAAAAAGTGGCAAAGGGCAATTTGATACTTAATCTACAGGTAAGCGACAAAGAAAACAACCAATCAAATTTTCAAACTACGTTAGTTATTCAATAAATTAGCCTCGTTCAGTACATCAATAATATTACGATATGTATTGCTAAACATAGGTGGAATTTCAGATGTACTTTTCCAGGCAACCTTTGTAATACTTTCTTCTAATTGGGGCACAAGGTTTGTTTCGTTACAAAGCATAGTATACCAATAAGTTTTCTTTAAAGCCCAACCATTTTTAAAAGGGTAAATGTGGTAAGTGTTGAGTAAAAAATTATTTAACTTAATTTCTTTTAAACCACATTCTTCTTGACACTCACGTATGGCTGCTTTTTCGGGTACTTCGTTTTTTTCAAGTTTCCCTTTTGGTAAATCCCACTTATTATGCCGGTAAATAAATAAATATTCGTTTTTATCATTGTTAATTAATCCACCCGCAGCTTCAATAAAAATAAAATGGATACCAAATTCCTTAAAATTTTTCTCCAAATTGTGGCAAGAAATGAAGATATCTTCTTTTGTTATTTTTGCTAATTCTGTTAAAATCTCAGCGTTAAAAGGTGTTTTTTTTTGCTTAGCATAATCTTCTGCAACCTTTTCGTCATAGAAAACAAGTTTAAAATCGTTCAAATACACTATAATCGTCGATTTGTTCATAATTTTTTTTTAAATAAAGAAGTCAAATTATACTTTTGCGCCATGATTCAACACCCTGATTCCGCGCTTAAAATTGCCGAATATTTATTACAAATCAAAGCCATTAAACTTCAACCAACAAAACCGTTTACATGGGCAAGCGGGTGGAAATCTCCAATTTACTGCGATAATCGTTTAACGCTATCTTATCCTTTAATAAGAACATATATACGCCAACAATTTTGCGAAGCTATCGTAGAAAACTTTGGTAAGCCCGATGTAATTGCAGGCGTGGCTACTGGTGGCATTGCTCAAGGCGCATTAGTAGCTCAAGAGCTAGGTTTGCCTTTTGTATATGTACGTAGCGATTCAAAAAAGCATGGTTTAACCAATCAAATTGAAGGACATACAGAAACCGGACAAAGTGTAGTAGTTATCGAAGATTTAATTAGCAGTGGCGGTAGCAGTCTTAAGGCTGTTGAAGCTTTGCGCGAAGCAGGTTGTCAGGTAAAAGGCTTAGCTTCTATTTTTACATACGATTTTAAAGTTGCCGAGGCAGCATTTAAAAAAGCAAAATGCACAACATTTTCTTTGTGCAACTATCATGCACTTATCGATCAGGCATTGAAAGAAAATTATATTGAGGAAGCAGATGTTGTTTCTTTAAAAAAGTGGCGCGAAGATCCTGAAAACTGGACAGGTAATTAAACATGCTCCATTTTAAATACTACACCAAGCAAGAAATTAAACAATTAACGCGTAGCCGCTATGGCGAATGCAAAATTGGGGATAAAATTGCCTGCATTAAAAGTGCAGATGAAGTTGAAACATTTTTGAAACAATCGCCCGCTAAGTTTGTTATGTTTGGCATCCCCGAAGATATTGGGGTGCGAGCCAACTATGGTCGTCCTGGTGCAAACACGGCTTGGAAACCTGCCGTTGAAAATGTTTTAAACCTACAGGATAACTCTTTTTTTAGTGCTGAAAACCTTATTGTTTTGGGAGAGGTTGACGTTGATGATTTAATGGAGCAGGCAGCAAACTCGTCTTCTAAAAATAAATTTGATATAGAGCGTTTACGTAAACTAGTTGAATTTATTGATGCCCGTGTAGTTGAAATTGTTGAGATGATTATTGCGGCCAATAAAATTCCTATTGTAATTGGCGGCGGGCATAACAATTCGTATCCCATAATTAAGGCGGTAAACGAAGCTTTACGTCGCGAGAAAAAAACCTGTACAAAAGGCATAAATGCTATTAATTGCGATGCACATACAGATTTTAGAGCCTTAGAGGGCAGGCACAGCGGCAATAGTTTTAGTTATGCTTTTGAAGAAGGTATTTTAAATAAATATACTGTTTTGAGCTTGCATGAACAGTATAACGCAGCCAATATTTTACAGAAGTTTAAGGATAACCCTGAATTTCTGTTATACAAAACCTACGAAGATATTTTTATACGCGAAAAAGAAACCTTTATGCAGGCTGTAGATGCTTGTATAGATTTTTGTAAAGAGTGTTATTGTGGAGTTGAACTTGATTTAGATTCTATAACCAATGTACCCAGTAGTGCCCGTACTTCTTGCGGCATTTCGCCTTTACAGGCAAGACAGTATATTTACCGATGCGCCCAAAAACTAAACCCCGCTTATTTGCATATTGCAGAGGGGGCTCCGGTGCTTTCGCACATAAAAGCTGATTATAAAACGGGTAAGCTAATTTCTTATTTGGTAAGCGATTTTATTAAGGGTTTTACAGAAAAATAACCCTATTTTACAAGTACTTAATTGCTATTTTTGTTTGTTAAATTATAAAATGAAACCTTATTTAAAAGAGATTGGTGTAATCCTATTAGGCGCCTTTATTTTATGCGTTCCTACTTTTTATAATGGCTTCCCGATTCTTTGCTATGATTCGGCAACATATATCAGAAGTGGTTTTTTAGGCTCTGTTTCAATAGATCGTCCATTAGCATACGGGTTATTTATTAGGCATTCTAGCATGTCTTTTTCATTGTGGTTTACTGTGTACTCGCAATGTATTATATTATCTGGACTATTGTATATTCTTTTAAAAAATAGCATTATTAAAAAGGAGAAATTCAACTTCAAATATCTGTTTGTTTTAATAGTTTTAATTGCTTTATCAAACATTGGGTGGTCTGCCGCGCAAATAATGGCTGATGTATTTGCACCAATATTTATAATATCGTTTATATGCTTTTTATTACTTGAAAAACTAACTGTGTTTAATGTTGTTTTTTTGGCTTTTGTATTTATACTTGGCTGTGCAACTCATTTAACTCACTTATTAATGGCTCTCGTAGCTTCTTTTACATTTCTAGTTGCATATTTTTTATTCAAAAAGAAAATCAAAAACCATATTTTTTATCTTAAGAGAATCCTTATAGTTTCTCTTCTTGCAGTTGTTTCTTTATTTACGTGTTTATTAATCAACTATACATTCAAAGAGGGCGGAGGGTTTAGAGTAAGTAGAGGAGGACATGTTTTTTTAATGGCACATTTTATCCAAACAGGAACGATGGAAGAATTCCTAAAAGAGAACTGCGATAAACCTGAATTTAAAGGTTGCAAAACTTGTTTATATAAAGATTCACTTGAGCACAGTTTGGATCAATTTCTTTGGACATGGAATGGCACTTTAGATAAAACTGGTGGGTGGGCAGGTACTGAACAAGAGTATAATTTTATTATAGGAAAAATGTTTTCTGATGTTAATTTTATAATTAAAAATATATATGAATCATTTAGATTTGGGTTAACACAACTTTTTTCAACCAAAGTAGGCGATGGTATAAGTCCAATGGATAAAAATTCTCCACCTGCAGTTGAGATAAACAATTATTTCCATGACGAGTTAAATACGTTTTTGCTTTCAAAACAAAACACAGAACCGTATTTAAATAAAAAATTAGAAACTATAAATGATTACGATACTGTTTTACTAATAATCTCTGGCTGTGGTATTTTATATTATGTGTTTTATAAAAAAAATAAAAACAAAGAATATTTTTTAGGCATTCTGATTATTTTTTTTACTTTATTAAATGCTTTTTTAACCGCAGGGTTAAATGCTCCATGTCCAAGGTTTCAAGCAAGAATAGCATGGCTTATACCATTATTTTTTGCAATTATTGTTTTTAATAATAGAACATATATTTTAAAAGTGTGTAAAAATTTAATGTTAAACCCAAACAATAAATAGCAGTGAAAATAATTTGCATAGGTCGTAATTACGCCGAACATGCCAAGGAAATGAAATCAGAAGTTCCAACCGAACCTGTTTTCTTTTTAAAACCCGAAACAGCTTTATTAAAAGATAAAGATTTTTACTATCCCGAGTTTACAAAAGACCTACACCATGAAGTAGAAATAGTTTTAAAAATTTCTAAAAATGGCAAACATATTGCTGAAGAGTTTGCTTCTCAATATTATAATGAAATTGGCATTGGCATTGATTTTACTGCCCGAGATTTGCAAATAAAATGCAAAGAAAAAGGCCTGCCTTGGGAAAAAGCCAAAGCTTTTGATAATGCAGCACCTATTGGAGACTTTGTTTCAAAAAACAACTTTGCTTCGTTAAAAAATATTTCTTTTCACTTAAACATTAATGGAAGCCAACGCCAAATTGGAAACACAAAAGATTTAATTTTTTCATTCGAAAAAATAATAAGCTATATATCTCAATTTATCACCCTTAAAACCGGCGATTTAATTTTTACTGGAACCCCTGAAGGTGTTTCTGCTGTTAATATTGGTGATGTGTTAGAGGCTTCTATCGAAAATAAAAAAATGCTTCACTTAAATATAAAATGAAAAACTTCAAATTGAAAACCGCATATAAATGGGTGTTGCTTGCATTCATCTCTTTTAATTCAGTAGTTGCACAACAACCAAAATTAGTAGTTGGCATTGTGGTAGACCAAATGCGTTACGATTATCTTTTTCGTTTTTCCGAAAAATATGGTAAGGGTGGCTTTAAACGTTTATTAAACGATGGTTTTCTTTGCAAAAATGCCCAATATAATTATGTGCCAACATATACTGGCCCAGGGCATGCATCAATTTATACCGGTACAACGCCTGCCATACATGGCATAGCTGCTAACGAATGGTTTGATAAAAAAACAAAAAAGGAGATTTATTGCACGCAAGATAAAAGTGCAGCCCCTGTAGGGAGTAGTAGCGATGCAGGCTTAATGTCGCCTCGCAATTTAGATGCCACAACTATTGGCGATGAAATTAAAGTAGCAAGTAATAACAAAGCAAAGGTGGTGGGTGTTTCGTTAAAAGACAGAAGCTCTATCCTTCCTGCGGGACATGCAGCTGATGGCGCCTATTGGTTTGACGGTTCTACCGGAAATTTTATCACATCAACTTTTTACAGGAACGATTTGCCAAAATGGTTACTCGATTTTAATGCTAAAAAACTATCAACACAATATTTACAAAAAGGCTGGAACACGTTGTTGTCTATAGATAATTACACCGAAAGTTTGCCTGATGATAATGCATTTGAAAAAGCACCTAATAAAAAAGATAAACCTATTTTCCCTTATGAGTACACAAAACAATTAGAGAAAAATAATTTTGACATTATACGTGCTACGCCTTTCGGAAACACACTAACAAAAGATTTAGCCATAGCATCTATTGAAGGTGAAGGCTTAGGAGCAGATGCTATTTGTGACATGCTTTGTGTTAGTTTTTCATCAACCGATTATGTTGGGCATTCATTTGGACCAAAATCTGTTGAGTTAGAAGATACTTATATTCGTTTAGATAAAGATTTAGAAGAGTTATTTACTTATCTCGATACTAAAATTGGTAAAGGAAATTATACTTTGTTTTTGACGGCAGACCATGGGGCGTCAGAAAACCCAGCTTACCTACAAACTGAAAAAATAAATGCGGGTTACGTAAGTGGAAAAGAGCTCGAGAAAAAACTAAAACAAGAATTATATAAAGAGTACAGTGACTCTTTAATAATGAAATATGTTAATCAGCAGGTTTATTTAAATGATTCGGTTATTCTTGCTAAAAAGTTAGATAAATTTTCAGTTGAAAAATTTTGTGTTCGCTATCTATTATCTATTAATGAGGTAAGCGATGCTTTGTGTGGTGAGCAATTAATTCTTCAAACACAAAATGATATTTTGTTTAAATCGCTGGTGCAAAGAGGGTTTAACAACAAACGTAGCGGTGATGTAATGGTTATGTACAAACCCGGCTTTATGGATTATGATAAAACAGGCACTACACATGGCACATCTTTTAGCTACGATACGCATGTGCCATTGTTGTTTTATGGAAATGGAATTAATAAAGGAAGCTCATTGCGACCAATTTATATTACAGATATAGCTTCAACCATTTGCCAACTATTAAATATACCATATACTAACGGAAACATTGGTAATCCAATTTTCGAAGTCATAAAATAAGTGAGTAGCAATGCAATACATATTAGTAAAGAGTATAAGCCAGATGAATTAAAAAAAGGCGTGTATTTGGTGTTGCTTAATGCAAATCAGACCCCACCACATATAGGCCTGTTAATTGATAATGTATACCACTCACTAACCATAAAAGGGCAGGAGTTGAACATTAATGGAAATGTATTATTAAAAAACATTTCCTTACGAAAAATCGCGGCTGTATTTATTAAATTGAAAAAACATCCTGTTTTTAGCAACCAATTTTTAAACGAAACATTTATAGAGCAGGTAAAACTGTTTGATAAAGTTGATGAGAGGCAAAACACCTGTATGTCGCCAATTCGCTTGTTTTTTGAAGAATTTTATGCCATTCCTAAAGAAAATATAAAGTTGATTTTCGATTTGCTATCCGGTTTAAAAGAGAATGATTTTATAGACACTACTTACGGCGCAAATTTAGGCGAATTGAAAGAAAATATTTTTTACCTTCATACATACAACGAAGCTGATTTAAAGAGGCAGATTAAAAGTGAATTACAAAAAATAAAACATTGAAATTAAACGGAGAACATATTTATTTACGTGCCCTCGAACCTAAAGATTTGGAGGTGCTTTACAAATGGGAAAACAACCCTGCTATTTGGAAAGTAAGTAACACATTTGCCCCGTTTTCTAAATTTGTGTTAGAGCAGTATTTGGTTAATGCCCATGAAGATATTTTCACCACCAAGCAAATACGTTTAATGGTTTGTTTAACTAATAATGAGCCTATTGGTACAATTGAGTTATTTGATTTGGATGTACATCACGCTCGTATTGGCATTGGTATAATGATTGACGAAAAGGCAGAAAACAAAGGCTACGCAAGTATGGCACTTGATTTGCTTTGTGATTATTGTTTTGAAGCTTTATTGGTAAAACAAATTTATTGCAACATATCTGCCGGTAACGAAAAGAGTTTGCATCTGTTTAAAAAAATGGGCTTTACCGAAATTGGATTAAAAAAACAATGGAACAAAATTGCTCAAAATAGATTTGAAGACGAATGGATTTTACAGCTAATAAAATAATTTTACCATGACAAAGACGCTGATAAAAAATGCTACCATAGTAAATGAAGACGAAATTTTTGTTTCAGATATTTTAATTGAAAGTGGCATTATAAAACAAATAGATAGAGAGGTTGATGCAGTTGAAGGTGCTGAAATTATAGATGCTACAGGTTTGCATTTATTTCCGGGGTTGATAGATGACCAGGTGCATTTTCGTGAGCCCGGTCTAACCCATAAAGGTGAAATTTATACCGAAGCAAAAGCTGCTGTGGCTGGCGGAGTTACGTCCTACATGGAAATGCCCAACACAAACCCACAAGCAGTTACGTATGATGAATTAGAGAAGAAGTATAAACGTGCATCAGAAGTATCCTTGGCTAACTATTCGTTTTTTATGGGCGCTACGAATGATAATATAGCCGAGCTTGAAAAGGCTGATTATAAAAAAGTTTGTGGGGTGAAAATATTTATGGGCTCGTCTACTGGTGACATGTTGGTAGATAAAAAAGAAACCCTTGAAAAGATATTTTCTTCGGTAAAGGCATTAATTGCGACGCATTGCGAAGATGATGAGCTTATAAAACAAAATCAAAAACGTATAATTGAAGAATACGGAGAAGATTTGCCTGCTTATTTTCATCCAATTATAAGAAACGAGGAGGCTTGTTATGCATCATCTTCTATGGCGGTTGAATTGGCTAAAAAACACAATACCAGGTTACATATTCTACATATATCTACGGCGAAGGAACTTGCCTTATTTGAAAATAAAACACCCCTTAAAAAAAAGCGTATTACAGCCGAGGCCTGCATACACCATCTTTGGTTTTGCGATGATGATTATAAAACAAAAGGCAATTTTATTAAATGGAATCCAGCGGTAAAAACTACCTACGATAGAGATAAAATTTTTGAAGCTGTTTTAAACGGAACAATTGATGTTATTGCTACTGACCATGCCCCACATACTTTAGAAGAAAAGCAACAAGCTTATTTAAAAGCCCCATCGGGTGGACCCTTGGTACAACATAGTTTACAGGCTTTATTAGATTTTTATCACAATAAAAAAATTACACTTCAACAAATTGCTCGTAAGGCAAGTCATAACGTAGCCGATATTTTTGATATTGATAAACGTGGTTATGTGCGCGAAGGTTATTATGCAGATTTGGTTTTGGTTGATTTAAATAAACCGGAAACAGTAAGCAAGAAAAATATTTTGTACAAATGTGCCTGGAGCCCATTTGAAGGGCATACATTTAAGTCATCTATCATTACAACTTTTGTAAATGGTAATAAAGTGTTTGATAAAGGAGTTTTTAATGAAGCTGCAAAAGGCAAACGTCTTTTATTTAACCGGTAACTGCCCTTAAGTAGCAGAGTAGGGGAGCTTATTAGTAATCAACTACATACAAAATACAGTATACATTTTACGGTAAATAAAATTATCTTCGCAATAGGTATATAATTGCACAATTATTGAAAACATTAGCAGCTAAAATAAAGACGAAAATAATTGCCCCCGATTTTGATTTTAAGCAAAGTTCAAAATTGCGTGCTTGCATTGAAATATCAACAACAGATATTGTTACAGCTTTATTTTCTGTGCAAAACGAATTGGTTTATTTGCAGCATTATACTTTTAAATCAAGCGAAAAAATAAATGAAGTTTTTGAGCATCTGGTTCATACCGAAGTGTTTTTTTCTCAGGTATATTTAAACGTGTATATCAGTATTTTAAACCCTTTATATACTATTGTCCCTACTTCTTTATATCAATCTGATAATAACGATAGGTGGCTTAAATTTAATCATACGGTCACAGATGATGTGGTTGTTTTACACGATGATGTTTATAGTACAGATAGCAAATGTGTTTATGCAGCTAACCAAAAACTGAAGACCTTAATTGACCAAACTTTCCCAAATAACCACATTAAACATAAAACTACTTGTATAACCGAAAGCCTTGCAGGTTTTGTTTCTAAAAAGCATAAAAGCTGTTTGGTACATGTGGGCACAGATAGTTTTGATATTGCTTTATACAACAAAAAAATGCTGTTTTTCAACACATTTGAATATCAAAGTACCGAAGATTTTTTATACTTCATCTTAGCCTCTCTCGAGCAAAATAAATTGTCGGTTGATGAAACCGAAATCACCCTTGCCGGAGAGATAGAAGCTAACGCAGCCTTATACGACACCTTAAAAGAATATTTCCCTAAATTAAAATTTGCAGTAAATAATAAAACCATTGTACTTAAAAATGATTTCGAAAAAATACCCAATCATTTTTACTACTCACTTTTTAATTTATACCTATGCGCATTATAAGCGGTACATTGGGGGGGAGGGTGCTACACCCGCCAAAAGGTTTGCCCGTTAGACCCACTACCGATTTTGCTAAAACAGCCCTCTTTAACATTTTGGCTAGCCGATTAGATTTAGAAGAATCCAGTGTGCTTGATTTATGCTGTGGTACGGGTAGCATTAGCTTTGAGTGCGCATCACGCGGAGCAAAAAAAATAACAGCCGTAGATGCTCATTTTAACTGCGCCAAGTTTGTAAACGATACAGCAAAAGCAATGGGCATGATTAATTTACAGGCATTTAAAGCTGATATTTTTAAATTTATTGAAAAAGAAACCCATGTTTACGATTTAATATTTGTTGATCCTCCGTATGAAGTGGCATGGATTACCCAAATAAGTGATGCCGTTTTTCAATACAAAATCTTATCTTTAAATGGTATTTTAATTGTAGAACATGGCAGTAAAACCGATTTATCTGCAAGTAAAGGGTTTGTAGAAAAAAGAAAATACGGTAATGTAAACTTTAGTATTTTTAAACATTATGAGTAACAACAATCAAAAACGCATAGCTGTATTTCCGGG
>DATHOW010000004.1:0-8247 GCA_035484495.1 Bacteroidia bacterium
CAAGTAGAAGGCATCTATAAAGGGAAACCTACACCTTTATTTTGCGCTCATAATCTCTTATTAAAAGCATATACCAAATTACCCCAACCGAGTAGAGTAGGGCAGTTAGCAGAAATATGTTTACAAACGAAAAGCCCTGCCCAAATAAAATTTGCACCAATAAACCACTTAAAAACCAAGACCCGCTCCAAATGGCTGATGTAAGGGCACTAACTATCTCTTGGTTTTTTTCGCCTACGTAGTTCATTACAATTTCGGTAGTCATGGGGCCTGCCATGTTCATTAGGGGTTGACGCAATAAGTAGCACACAATGGCAATAACTACTGAAATGGATACATAACTATAGTACTGTGTAGTTGCCAATGCCACTAAGGATACAATGGCTAGGGACTGCGTGGCAGGTACAGCAATTTTGTAACCTACATTTCTTTTAATATTTGGCACTAACAAGGCACCCCATGCCACTAAAAATGCGGCAATAGAACTTACTACTGAAAAACTGCCTTTATCCATGCCATGTACCTCCTGAAAAAACAGGCTTATAAAAGGGATGGTTAAACCAGCACCTACGGCTATAATTAAGGTTGGTATAAGTGCTTTTATAATAATGCCCCAATCGTACTGGGCTAAGCTATAATTGGTTTTTTCTTTGGGTGTTTCAGGGTTGAAATCACCTTCGTTAATATTGGCAAGCAGCAGCATTAAAATGCCCATAAAACCAAGAATAGAGAAGATTATAAGCACCATGCGCTCATTAAACAAATTTGGGTTCAAATAATCTAACAAGGCAATTACAATACCGCTTACAATGCCGGCAAAGCTCCATGTAGAGTAGCTTAATGCAATGGATGGTGTTTGGTTTTGCTGAGATGATAAACGTAAAATAAAAGGTAAAATTGGGATTTGAATAAAGGTGAACGATGCACCCCATAGTAGCTGTGATGCATAAATCATAGGTATATTAGCCTGTTCGGTAAAATAAATAATGCACAAAGCAAAAAACGGAACACCTATACACGAGGCGTAAAAAAATGGTTTTACTTTTTTACCTTTAATAAAAACACCTAAAGGCAAAGCCAATAAAAACACACCCAAAAACCTAAAAGATATAAAGCCTGCTATTTCTTGCTTACTGTAGTGCAGGGTGTTTAAATACAGCGGCAGCATGTTCATAAAAGTGGCATTTACAAGCTGTATAAAAAACTCGGCTATAATTACCAGCAGTATTTGTTTTTCAATAGTACGGTATGGCTGTAAAAAACTAAACATCTTTAATTGGCTGCAAAAATGCAAATATTGTTTGGATGCTGCCAATGGCTTCTTAACTTTGTAGAGATGCAATTGGTGGTTAGCACATTAGCTTTTATGGGAATGCAGGCAGAACAAATAATTTTGCTGGCTCAAAAAAATAACTGGACACTGGAATTCAGCTCGGGCATGCCTTATAGAGAAGACATGGAGCAGTTTTTTTTAGATGCCCCCATTAAAAAGTTTGCCCATAATTACTTTCCGGCACCAAAAATTCCTTTTGTTTTAAACCTGGCAAGCTCAAATGATGAGATAAGAAACACATCTATAGCCCATTGCATACAGGGCTTAGAACTTAGCAAAAAAGCAGGCGCGCCATTTTTTTCGGCACACGCTGGTTTTTGCGTAGATCCAAACCCAAGTGAGTTAGGCAGAAAATTAGTTCTCTCGCATTCATTCGATAGAAAAAAACATTGGCAACTTTTTATACAATCATTAAAAATTGTGGCCGATAAAGCACAAGCTTTAGGCTTAAATTTTTTAATAGAAAATAATGTATTGGCTGCTGTAAATGTGCACCCCGATGGAAGCAACCCTTTGTTTTGTTGCGATGCTGATGAGATGCTACAAATGCTAAAAGAAGCCAATCATCCAACCTTAGGTTTGCTTATAGATACGGCTCATTTAAAAGTATCAGCCAACACTTTGAAGTTCGATGCTAACGAAGCAGTAAAAAAAATAGCCAAAAATATTTTATGCATTCATCATAGTGATAACGATGGAACTTTTGATACCAATGAAAAAATTACTGCTGCTTATTGGTTTTTACCCCACATGAAAAATTTCAGTAATATTACTCATGTACTTGAAGTAAAAAAACTTACCGAAGAAGAAACTAAACATCAACTAAAAATTTTACAAGGCTGATTATGTTTACCGATTTACAAAAAAAAGTAGTAGTAATTACCGGAGGCTGCGGCTTATTGGGTAAAACATTTGTTAAAGCGGTACTTGATAATAAAGGCATTACTGTTGCTGCCGACATAAATGCAGAGCAATTAGAGAAATTAAAAACCGAAATAAACTCACCCGATTTATTTACGGTTATACTTGATATTACATCTGAAGCTTCTATTAAATCAGCCATAGATAGCATCCAAAAAAAATATGGTAAAATAGATGCATTGGTTAACAACGCATATCCGCGCAATAAAAATTATGGTAACGATTTAGAGAAAGTTACTTATAAAGATTTTTGCGAAAACACCGATTTGCATTTAGGTGGTTACTTTTTGTGCATGCAACAATTTGCTTTGTTTTTTAAGCAGCAAGGTTATGGCAATGTTATCAGTATGTCATCTATTTATGGTGTTATGCCACCACGTTTTGAAGTATATGAAAATGCAGGTTTTACTATGCCGGTTGAGTATGCTGCTATTAAATCGGGTGTTGTGCATTTAACAAAATATTTTGCTAAATATTATAAAGGAAAAAACATTCGTTTTAATTGTTTAAGCCCTGGTGGCATCTCCAATAATCAAGACGAGAATTTTTTAAGAAAATATAACAATTTAAGTTTAAACAAGGGCATGCTTGATAGAGAGGATATGGCGGGCACGCTGCTATTCTTGATTTCTGAGGCATCTCAATACATTAACGGGCAAAATATTGTTGTTGACGATGGGTTTAGTTTATAATAATAACTAAACAGTTTTTAAAGACTTTTTAGTTGCTGATTTCTATGTAATATTTTATTGTATATTCGCCACACGTGGGTAAAAATTTAGTTATCATACCAACTTATAACGAAAAAGAAAACATCCAAAAGATGGTTGAAAAAGTATTTTCGTTAAAGCCCGATTTTGAGTTATTAATTATTGATGACGGCTCACCAGATGGAACTGCTGAAATAGTAAAAACGCTTCAACAAAAATTTACCGGTAAATTACATTTATTACAACGACAAGGAAAGCAAGGTTTAGGCACTGCATACATTGTAGGTTTTAAATGGGCTATTGAAAAAAAATACGATTACATTTTTGAAATGGATTGCGATTTTTCGCATAACCCGGATGATTTAGTGCGCTTATTGCATGCTTGCGAAAATGGCGCTGATGTTGCAGTGGGGTCTCGTTATTGCAAAGGTGGCAAAGTAAGTAATTGGCCTGTTGGTAGAATTTTGATGAGCTATTTTGCATCGGTATACGTGCGTTTAATTTTGTGGATAAACATACGCGATACAACTGCCGGGTTTAAATGCTATAAACGTCATGTATTAGAAACCATAAATCTTGATGGTATAAAATTTATGGGTTATGCATTTCAAATTGAAATGAAATACACTTCGCTTAAAAAAGGATTTAAAATTGTTGAAGTGCCTATAACCTTTATTGATAGGGTAGAGGGAGTTTCTAAAATGAGTAGCAAAATTTTTAAAGAAGCCTTTATAGGTGTTATTCAAATGCGTTTTGCAAAAAGATAGTTCTCAAATTTTTTTGAGAAAATAATTTTTCAATTCAAAAATAAATCACATATTTGTAACAAGTTTTAGAATTATCTGCATTTCAAATTTCCCGCAGAAGTAAAACACCCAAAAATTTTAATGCAATTTTTAATTAAAAATCAAAATGTATGTTTAATGCCTTAGAGCTTTCTGAAAAGCCTTTATCTGATCTTAAAGAAATTATAAAACTACTGGGTGCTAAGCCTGATGGGACTAAAAAACCCGATTTAGTTACGCAAATTATAGAGCTACAAGCTACCCAACCCGAAAAAATTGATGGCATTAAGCGCGAACTCAAGCATAAGCATGCGGCTGAAGGAACTGAAGAACCTAAGGCAGAGAAAGCAAAACGACCACGTAAAGTTAAGTTAGACCTTTTGCCTGAAGAAAATAAAACAGAATCGGTAGCAGATGAATCTTTTTCGGTTGAAGAACAGGTTGTTCAGGTACCCGTTGAGCTGGTAACGCCAACAGAACCAACAACACCGGTAGCAGAAAAACCTGCAGAAACACATCAACCAAAACCGGTACAAAATAATCAGCAACAACAAGCACAACCACAACATCAAAGACCCCAACATACTAATCAACAACAGGGGCAACAAGGACAACCACAACAAAACAGACCGCAGCACAATCCCAATCAGCAACAAGGTCAGCCGCAACAAAGGCAACAAAACAATCCCAATCAGCAACAACAACCTAATCAGGTTAATCAAAATAACAACCCAAATAATCCTAACAATCCTCAACAAAATAATCAGGGGCAACAACCAAATCCGCAACAACAGCAACAACAACGAAAAGAAGACTTATATAACTTTGATGGCATTGTAAATGTTGAAGGTGTTTTAGAAACCATGCCCGATGGTTATGGTTTTTTACGCTCGGCAGATTATAATTACTTAAGCTCGCCTGATGATGTTTATGTATCTCAATCGCAAATAAAATTATTTGGTTTAAAAACAGGTGATACCGTTACCGGAACTGTTCGTCCGCCAAAAGAAGGCGAAAAATATTTTCCGTTAGTAAAGGTTGATCAAATAAATGGTCGCGACCCGGCTTGGGTTCGTGATAGAGTCCCTTTCGATTATTTAACTCCATTATTCCCTTACGAAAAATTTAAACTAACGGGTCACCCGCAAGAAACACTTTCATCTCGTGTGATGGATTTATTTTGCCCTATAGGTAAAGGACAACGTGGTTTAATTGTAGCGCAACCAAAAACAGGTAAAACCGTTTTATTAAAAGAAGTTGCTAATGCAATTGCACACAACCACCCAGAGGCATATTTAATTATATTATTAATAGATGAACGCCCTGAAGAGGTAACCGATATGGCACGCAGCGTAAAAGCTGAAGTGGTGTCATCTACCTTTGATGAGCCTGCCGAAAAACACGTGCGCATTGCCAACACCGTGCTTGAAAAAGCAAAGCGTATGGTTGAGTGCGGACACGATGTGGTTATTTTGTTAGATTCTATTACGCGTTTAGCAAGGGCTTACAATACAGTAGCACCGGCATCGGGTAAAGTTTTAACAGGTGGTGTTGATGCTAGTGCATTACACAAACCAAAACGTTTTTTTGGTGCAGCTCGTAAAATAGAAAACGGTGGCTCACTTACTATATTAGCTACTGCTTTAATTGATACCGGATCTAAAATGGATGAGGTAATTTTTGAAGAGTTTAAAGGAACCGGTAACATGGAAATGCAATTAGATAGAAAAATTGCTAATAAACGCATTTACCCTGCTATTGACTTAACTGCTTCATCAACCCGCAGAGATGATTTATTAATTGATGCAAACAGCTTGCAACGTATATGGGTGTTGCGTAAACACTTAAGCGATATGACACCTGTTGAGGCAATGGAGTTTTTACGTAGCCATATTAAAGGAACAAAATCTAACGAGGAATTTTTAGTTAGCATGAACGGTTAATTTTTTATTGAACATGTTAAAACCACGCCCCCTTTTATTTGCCCTTGTTTATTGTGTGTTAGTTATTGCCTTTAAACTATTTGTATTTAATAGTGGCATGCAAATGACCAAGCTGGGCATGTACTCGCATATTTTATCTTTACTATTAATGACACCTTTTATTTTACTGCTGGTTTTTTTAGCACGTAAACAATTAGGTGGCGAAATTGCAGGTAAAGTAGCCCTTATACAAGGTTTAACTTTTGTATTGATTGCAGCCATTGTTTTATCCATCTTTAATTATATTTTCTTTCAGCAGGCATTGGGCAGCTACATTGCTAACTACATACAAACCGAAGGCCCAAAAAGCATTTTAGAAGAAGCCGTTAAAAAAGGTAAAACAGTTACCCCTGCCGAAGTAGATAAAATGGTAAAGGGTGGCATTGAAGATTTATCGGCTTTTAAAGACACAACCTCTAAACTATTTAGTATGTTAATGTTTGGCATATTTTCATCGTTTGTAGTATCTATATTTTTAAAGCGTGGTGCAAATGCCTGATAAAAAAACCGTTTTAGTTACAGGTGGTGCAGGCTATATAGGCTCGCACACTATAATTGAATTGTTGGCTAACAATAATTACCATGTAATTTCTGCCGATTGTTTTTTTAATTCATCGCCAAAAGCTTACGAACAAGTACAACAAATTACAGGTAAACAGTTTAAAACCTACGAGCTTGATTTGTGTAACCAAAAAGAATTTGATAAAATTTTTACCGAAAATAAAATTGATGGTGTTATACATTTTGCCGCCTTTAAAGCCGTTGGCGAGTCGGTAGAACAACCACTGAAATACTACCACAACAACATTGCATCTTTAGTAAACTTACTTGCGCTGTGCGAAAAGCATAAAGTGGGTAACGTAATTTTTTCATCCTCTTGTTCGGTTTATGGTAATGTACAAACACTTCCGGTTGATGAAAATACGGTAATCCCCAAAGCAGAATCGCCTTATGCTTACAGCAAACAAATTGGCGAAAACATGCTGATTGATTTTTGCAAACAACATACTGCGTTTAATGCTATTGCCTTACGTTATTTTAACCCGGTTGGTGCGCATGTATCGGCTAAAATAGGCGAGTGGCCATTGGGTAAACCAAACAACTTAGTGCCGCTTATTACAGGCACAGCTATGGGCAAATATCCTCAGCTAACAGTTTTGGGTGGCGATTATCCCACACGCGATGGCACTTGCATCAGAGATTATATACACGTTACCGATATTGCAAATGCACACGTTTTAGCATTAGATTATTTGTTGGCATATAAAAACAAAAACAATTATGAAGTGTTTAACCTTGGCAGCGGGCAAGGCGTATCGGTATTAGAAGCCATTGCTGCATTTGAAAAAGTTTCGGGTAAAAAGTTGAATTACCATATAGGCGAACGCCGTGCAGGCGATGTTATTGCCGTTTACTCTAACAGCAGTAAAGTACAAAAAGCTTTAGGCTGGAAATGTGAACACGATATTACCAGCATGATGAAAACCGCTTGGGAGTGGGAAGTTTACCGAACCCGGCACAATTTTTAAACACAATTTCTTTCAATTATTTTTTTTGTTAAGCTGCCAACAGCCTATGTAGCAACATGGTCGTAAAAAACATTGAATAATACTGAAAAAAAATTTGCTCATTTTTAAAAAGTAACTACATTTGCAGTCCTAAAAAGCGAAAGTAGCTCAGTTGGTAGAGCGTAACCTTGCCAAGGTTAAGGTCGCGGGTTCGAGACCCGTCTTTCGCTCAAAAAAGCCTAAAAGGCTTTTTTTATTGATATAAACGTCAATTTTTGCCTGGGTGGTGGAATTGGTAGACACGCAGGACTTAAAATCCTGTGACCTTAACAGTCGTACGGGTTCAAGTCCCGTCCCGGGTACCAGCAAAATAAAGCCTTTCAGTTATGAAAGGCTTTTTTGTTTCTATCTTATTTTAAGAGGGTAAAAAATAAGGGACTTGTTTTTAATTATTCAGGCTATTGGTTTGCATCAAGTGTTTATGTTAGCTTGATGTACTTTTTAGTTTTTTATTAAAAATTAATTTCATTTATTTACAGGACTTATTTCTAATAGATTGTGCTAAAAAAATCAATCATATTTTTTTTTCTGACAACATTTTTGTTTCAGGCATTGGTTTTTAATCTATGTTTATACTCCTTTACTTTACTTGCCAAGTTTGAAAAAAATGGCGCAAATACTCAGCAATTAGAGTTTTCAGAGCGACAATATGCTAATTTACAGTTAAACCAGTCGGAGTTTTTATATAACAACAATTTATACGATGTTATTTCATCTAAAATAGAGAGCGGAACCATTAAACTAATCTGTAAAGTAGATGCTAAGGAAAAAGATTTTTTAGAAAAACTAATAGAAGGGTTTAAGCATGCTAAAGGCAAAAAACAAATTTCATTTTCTTTTTTGGCTGAGGTACACAAACCCTTTAGTATAAAAACACAGGCGCTGTATAGCGGTAGCATAAAACATCTTGATGTAATAAGCCTTGTTTTAAAAAACAGTAGCAATAAA
>DATHOW010000005.1:0-7569 GCA_035484495.1 Bacteroidia bacterium
TACTTTTATGTTTTAATTATCCCTCTTTTATTAGGCTTCGGGGTTGACCTTTTGGGTGATAAACATCTAGTTATTCGCGACTAACAGAAATTCATCGACCACGAATATAACGGACGAATCCGTGTATTATTGCGTTTAATGAAACTTTTTTATAGATAAATTTTATTTAAGACATTTTTATCTCGAGAAAAAGTATTAAACTATTCCGCTAATTCATTTAAAAGAGTGAGAATATACTAATGCAAAATGCAACCGTACATATATGAGTATAAAAATATTCTTATTCTAACACAAATGTCTTTTGTTAACCCCTTTATGAATATATAATGCTTTTTTTAGGAAAGAACTATTGGTGAGCTCTCTGCTAGGATTATAGGTGACGAAATATAATTGAGGTGAGATTTAAATCTATGGCTAGAGTGGGGATTTGTGGTTATATCTAATAATCAATCAAGAGCTTTAAATCTTTAGTGAAAAGGTTCGATAAGTTGACCGTCGGGTCTATTGAAGTAGGTTAAAAAAGTCCTGATAACAATGGTATCAGAACTTTTTTAAGCCTTTTTCATAATAATTGGGAGCTTAACATTCTTTGTTATCTTAGTAAAAAAATAAAGTATGCGTAGCCTTTTTATTATTTCAAGTATTTTAATGGTAGCTCTAGCAGGTGTTATTAGTTACTTTTGGCATCCGTTTGTTTGGAGCTATATTGTAATTATACCCATAATTACATTAGGCATTTATGATATGGAGCAGCCAAAACATTCGTTAATGGCTAACTTCCCGGTGGTGGGTCGTTTTCGTTGGGTGGCTGAGTGGTTGCGTCCTAAAATATACCAGTATTTTGTAGAAAGTGATACTGATGGAGCTCCTTTCAATCGTTTGAGCAGGACAGTTGTTTACCAACGCGCAAAAAAAACCGATGATACTATGCCTTTTGGCACACAATTAAATGTTTATGAAACAGGTTATGAGTGGTTAAACCACAGCATTGCACCACTACATCACGATCAAATAAATCATCATCCTCGCGTAACAGTTGGTGGACCAGATTGTAAGCAACCTTATTCGGCAAGCATATACAATGTATCTGCCATGAGTTTTGGCTCGCTTAGTAAGAACGCTATTATGGCACTTAATGGTGGTGCTAAGCTTGGTGGCTTTGCACATAACACAGGTGAGGGTGGTTTAAGTCCGTATCACTTATCACCGGGGGGAGATATTTTTTGGCAAATTGGTACGGGTTATTTTAGTTGCCGACATATTGATGGTAGTTTTAATTACGAAGAGTTTGCTAAGCGTGCCGTGCATGTTAATGTAAAAATGATAGAGATAAAACTATCTCAGGGTGCTAAGCCAGGACATGGTGGAATTTTACCTGCTGCTAAAGTAACACAAGAGATTGCCGATATACGTTTGGTTGAGATGGGCAAAGATGTGTTATCACCGCCTTATCATACCGCATTTTCTAATCCTATTGGTTTGTTAGAGTTTGTAAAAAAATTGCGTGAATTATCAGGCGGAAAACCTATTGGGTTTAAATTATGTGTAGGGCAAAAATCTCAGTTTATAGCTATTTGTAAGGCTATGGTTAAAACAAACATTATGCCCGATTTTATAACTGTTGATGGGGGAGAAGGTGGAACAGGTGCAGCGCCGCTTGAGTTTAGTAACTCGGTAGGCATGCCACTACGTGATGCTCTTGCTTTTGTGTTTGATGCTTTGCATGGTTTTGGCTTAAAAAAACACATTAAAATTATTGCATCGGGTAAAGTACATACAGGTTTTGATTTGATTAAGAATTTTGCACTAGGTGCAGATATGTGCAATGCAGCACGTGCCATGATGTTATCTATTGGTTGTATACAGGCTTTAGAGTGTAACTCAAATACATGCCCAACAGGTGTTGCTACACAAAACCCCAAACTTTTTAAAGGATTAAATGTGGCTGATAAGCGTGTGCGTGTTGCTAACTTTCATCATCAAACTGTTAAAGCTTGTGTGGAGTTAATGGCTGCTGCCGGTATCGACCATCCGCATAGATTACACCGTACGCATATTTATCGCCGGGTAAGTGCTAACCAAATACAAACGTACGATCAAATGTACCCGCATCTTTTAAAAGGTTCTTTATTAGAGGCACCCTATCCGCAAGGTTGGGAGCTTGATATGATGAACAGTAGTGCTGAAACCTTTAACTCATCTATAGCCGCACACTAGGCTTTGTTGTAGTTTTATTCCTATTTATAGACCTTTCCTAGCTATTCGAAGAAAAAAATTCTTCCAAAACAACTTTTTTGCTCTAATCACAACGACTAACTTATCTAACACAACGGGTATAAAAAGTAACCCTACTTATTTTTCTGTAAACGGAGGATTAAAAATTAAGTTGTAAATAATTTCTAAATAAAAATTGCCTAACTTTTATCTGGAAATTATTAGACGCTGGTTATAAAATGCAGTTCCGTCAGAAGTTCGCACAAAATAAACCCCGGCATCAAACATTGAGAGATCAACTTCTTGCAAGCTGTTACCGTCACTAAGTTCAATATTAGATGACCATATTGTGTTACCAAACACATCCATTATTTCTACGTCAATTGATGGCACACTAAAATTTTTGATACTAATATTTACTTTGCCGGTTGATGGATTAGGATAAACATTAAACTTTGTAGACCCTGCGGTATTTCTTACAAATGTTTGAGCTAGCAAACCACCTTTGCCGTTTAAGTCGTATTCGCTTAATTTATAGTAATTAATTTTATTTATAAGCGGGTTATCATCGTAAACGGTATAGTTTGTTTGTATGGTACTGTTGCTTTTTGCTAGTTTAGTAATTATTGGCACGTAATCTACCCCATTATCACTTCGTTCAATAATATATTTGCCCGCATTTACTTCTTCTGCTGTAGCCCAATCAAGTTTAATTTTACCGTTTTCGTTTTTTCCGGTAAATGAAAGTAGTTTAACAGCCAACACGCAAGTGGGTATTATGTCTGCTCGCAAGGTATAATCGCAGTTAGCACCTGAGTAACCATCAATTTCAAAAAAGTAACAACTATTTGCTGTGGCCGCAAATGAAAAAGAAACAGCTGTGGTAATATTTTCTTTACAATACCCGCCATATATTTTAGTAAGATTACCTGTACTGTTTGAAGGACTGCTAAAAGCCGATAATTGTAAAGCAGGTGTTGCGGTACTAGCCGGTGCTAAACAACTTGCTGCATTTACGCTAAAAGTAATGGTTACAGTACAAGTAGCTGTTACACAAAACTCATACCAACTGTCGTTTTCAATAGAATAACCAATATCACCCCCATTTGCATTAGCATCTGTTTGTGTGGTAGCTCCGCCATAACAAGCACTACCTGCTACACCGTTTGTACCACAACTGGTAACCGTGCTAGTATTATCGCAACCGGTTGATGTGTTATTATCAATATTATTCATTAAACCATTACCCGATGCGTTAGTGCAATTAGTGCCACCAATGGTTGTACCCTGAAAAACAGAACCACAATTATTAATAATTAATGCGTTGTTTATATCATCATTTTTTAAATTGGCAACAGTAAGGGTATATGTACCATAATTGCCCGAACCATTTGGATTATTACCTACCATAATATACGCCGTTTGCCCTGCTGTTAAATTGCATATACCACCATAAGTATAACTATCTGAAAAAAGCGAAAACGGAGAATAAGACATTGTGTAATTGGTTGCGGAGGGTGTTTGGCTGAGATAAGTAGCAGAATTATTGGCATCAAAAGTATAAGTGGCCGAAGTAGTACCGGTAGTAATAACCTGTCTTCCGGCACAACTGGCTAATGTTAACGAGCTACAAGAGCCTGAATAAATAGCAATTTCAGGCATAACCATAGTGCCTGCGGTTATACCACAGTAATAACTACCGGCAACCGGCGCGGTAAAAGTGTACCAAAGGTTTTTATGGGGCGAAAAACAATACGAAGTGCCATCGTTTGTAGCATTTGTATTATCATCTGCAACGGAACCAGTATAACTACCTGTGATAGTAGTTGTATTCATAGTTATTGCCTGTGCGCAACTGCAAAAATCATTGGTGCTTGTGCTAGAGCTATAGCTTGTTGTTAAACTATATGTTCCATCATCAGCTGGATTAGTAGCATCACTCCAAACCTCAAGATAATAGGTTGTACTGGGTGCTAAACTACTAACTGTAATAGACGGGTTTGCTGTAGTTGAGTAAGGGTCGCTACAAGCCCCTGCTATTTCAGTAAGCGAACCACAAGAACCCGAGTATAAGGTTAAAGAGGCATATTGTATAGTACTATGAGTTAATGAAATGGTAAGAGTTCCACAGCTGGCAGGTGTTGTATAGGTGTACCAAGTAGTGGCTTCAATATGACCATCCCCATCACAGGAAGGAGATGGATCTGAACTATCGGTAGTGGCATTAACATTTGTACCGGTTGTGGTTCCGGCAGATAGTGCTGTGGCATTAAAGCAACAATCGTTGCCGGGTGCAGTTGAGGTTGTTGTTAATGTATAAGTTCCACCATGATGACCGTTGGTAGCATCGCACCAAACCATTATATAGTAGGTTGTATTGGGGCTTAGGCAATTAGCAGTAACGGAAGGGGCTGTAGTAGCTTTATCGGGGTCGTTACAGGCAACTGAAGTAAAAGCCCCACAAGTACCCGAAAGTATACTTAAAGCGGCAAATTTAATGGTGCCACGGGTTAATGATATCGTTAAATTAGCACCGGTAGCAGGGGTAGTGTATGTGTACCAAACCGTATTTTGAACACCATTACCAAATCCACTGCATTGTGCTGTTGTAAGAGCGGGATCGGTTGTGGCATCGGCGGTGGCACACGAGTTGTTGCCCGATGTGTTGCCCGTACTTAATACGGCAGCACCGCTGCACACATTATTGCTGGCCGCAGGTGTTGCAAAAGAGGCGGTTAATGTAAACGTACCGCCATAGGTGCTACTGGTTGACCCATCGCACCAAACCATAATATAATAAGTTGTACCAGCTGTTAAACAGGAAGCTGAAACCGTTGGCGTAGCTGCACTTACAGTGTACTGATCCATGCAATCTAACTCGGTAAAAGTACCACCACCAGGGCAAGAGCCCGAATACAAAGCTAGAGAGGCAAATTGAATTGTACCCGAAGCCAAACTAACCGATAAATCTCCAATAGAAGGGGTAGTATATTGATACCAAACCGTATAACCATATTTTGTTGAAGTTGGTTGGCAGCTAACTGTTTGGTCGGTTGTGGCAGAATAGGTAGCACACGTATTATCGCCTGTTGTAGTACCAACTGATAAAGCAATGGCATTACTGCATAAATCTGCACTTGCGCTAGGTGTGAATGTAGTGGTTAACGTAAAAGTACCCGGATAAGTAGCTGTTGCACCATCGCAAAAAACCATGAGATAATAAGTTGTATTAGGGGATAAGCAAGTTGCTGAAACAGTTGGCGTTGCTGCGGACACAACTTTTTGATCCATACAATCTAACTCAGTAAAAGAGCCACAAGTACCCGAATATAAACCTAATGAAGCATATTTAATTGCACCAGCACCCGAAGCTAAACTTATGGTAAGGCTACCACCAGATGCACCCGTAGTATATTTATACCAACCGGTAAAATTGCATTTACCCGCTGCACTTTCGCAAGAAGGAACTGGATCTCCTGTACTAATTGTAAAGGAAGATGTAGTTGCACCTGTTGTTACACCTGTTGATAATACAGTAGCATTGTTACAACAATCATTACTACCCGCAGTAAATGTTGTAGTTAGTGTAAAAGTACCTGGATAAGTATTAGTAGAACCGTCGCAAAAAACCATGAGATAGTAAGTTGTATTGGGAGCTAAGCAAGTTGCTGAAACAGTTGGTGTCGCGGCACTTACATTCCCCTGATCCATACAATCTAACTCAGTAAAAGAGCCACAAGTACCTGAGTATAAACCTAATGAAGCATATTTAATCGCACCAGCACCCGAAGCTAAACTTATGGTAAGGCTACCACCAGATGCACCTGTAGTATATTTATACCAACCGGTAAAATTGCATTTACCCGCTGCACTTTCGCATGAAGGGACTGGATCCCCTACAACATTCGTAAAAGCAGACGTAGTAGCACCTGCCGTTGTACCTGTTGATAATACAACTGCACCCGAACATAAATCACTTTGAGAAAATGTTTTAAAGCTAAGGCAGGTAAACAGTAAAATCAGCAGTGGTAGCAGCTTTTTATACCTACTAACCCACACAACCTTATTACTAAACACAACTTCCATAGTTTAAAAATTACTTCTTAAAATACTTAGGCGGTTAAGGATGGTTTAATATCCTTTAAGGTGTTCACCTATTAAAATGACAACGCTAAAATACAATTTTAAACAACAATGCCAAATTTTTTAACTCAAAAATGCATTTTCCTTTTCAACTAATACAGGTTTTTACTACACAGGAAATAAAAATAATTTGTGGATTTAAAATAACTTCATACATTTGCATACCAAATGGTCGGTTTTTTTAAATGAACGATTCAAAAGAACATATCTTAACTGTTTCCTTAAACCTTTTTCTGCAGAAAAATTTTAAGGAAGTTACCATGAAAGAAATTGTTGAGAAAACAGGGCTTTCAAAAGGAGCTTTTTATCATTATTTCAGTAGTAAGGAGCAGGTTTTTGAAGAAGTAATAAATCACTTTTATACCGATTTTATTATTACCGATTACAGTAAATTTTCTCAAAGTTCTTTAGCTCAGTTTTACGCTGATTATTTAAACGAAAAGAAGGAAAAATTTGATTCTTCAAACATAAGAGGCGGTGAAGAAAATAGAGTTTTTACCTCGAACCATTATTTTTTAATGTTTGATGCGATGAAAATGCTACCAGATTTTAAGGAGCTACGTCTGCTTCAGCAAAAAAATGAATTAAAGGCTTGGACAAAAATAGTAGAGACGGCAAAAAAAAGTGGTGAAATAAAATCTAAAATGGATAACGAACAAATTGTTAAACTATTTATTTACTCTGCTAAAGGCTTGGGACTTCATTGTATAATGGATGATAAGTACAATGATTCGAGAAAAGAAATTAAAAAAATTTGGGACGCTTTATATAACTCATTGCACAAGTAGGGGATGGAAAAAATTATTATAGCCGTTGACCTTAACGAACAAACCCATGAGGTAGTTGCTTTGGGTATACGACTTGCCAAACAATTAAATGCATCGGTTGAGTTGTTAACGGTTATTGATCAATCACTTGATTTTACAGTAACTACTGAGTTTAATTTTGATAATCGATGGGAGGCCAGGCTTTTTGTAGCTAAAACGGAATTAACTAAAATAAAAAACCAACACCCCGAAATGTTTATTGATGTGGTAACTTTTATTGGGTCGCCTAAAGATGACATTATAAAACAAAGTGTAGAAAAACAAGCATCTTTTATTGTTATAGGCACACATGGTCGCTCTGCCTTTGTGCAGTTTGTATTGGGGGGCACAGCCGAATTTGTAGTGAGGCACTCAACCGTACCTGTAATTGTTTTACCATATACCA
>DATHOW010000006.1:0-14435 GCA_035484495.1 Bacteroidia bacterium
GTGATGGAAAACCTACGAAATTCATTTCCGGAAAAGAGCGAGCAAGAGCTAAAAAAAATATGCTTTGATTTTTACAGATATCTGTGCGATTTATTTTTAGAAACCTTTAAAACGCTAACCGTATCAAAAAAAACCATGCTCGCTCATTGCAAGATGAATGCAGATGCCCAGAGACTTTTTGATAGTTATTATGCGCAACAAAAAAGCGTTATTATAGTAATGGGGCATTTTGGTAATTGGGAGTGGGCAGGCGCTGTGTTTGATAACAGTAAGCATCAACTATATGTGCTTTACCATCAGTTGAGCAACCCATATTTTAATAAGTTGATTATAAAAATGCGCACTCGTTTGGGTACAAAACTTATTGAAATGAAAAGCACTTTACGTGATATGGTTACTAACCGTAAAGATATAACAGCAACAGCTTTTATTGCCGATCAAACTCCATTCCCTGAAAACGCTTACTGGACAAGGTTTTTGAACCAAGATACACCTGTGTTTACAGGCACTGAAAAAATTGCACAAAAGTTTAACTATCCGGTTGTGTACGTAAACATGAAAAGAACGAAACGTGGTTACTACGAAATTTTTGCCGAACTACTTTTTGATAATCCTAAAGAAACCACGGAAGGAGAAATTTCTGAAACACATACGCGTCGATTAGAAAAAGACATTATACAGCAACCCGAAATATGGCTTTGGAGTCACCGCAGGTGGAAGCACAAAAGAAAGAGTAATTAAAAATTAGTGGCTTCCTAAAACAGAAAGTAATTTATCAATTTGGCTATTCCATAAAAGGGTTGATGAATGCTTGTCTTCAAGAGTATCGGCAAAATCAGCAACAATTAAAGAAATATCGTTAGTCAAATCATCGCGTTCAATTCTAAACTCAAAATAACTGTTGTCAGTTTTGTCTAACCATTGGTAACGCACTACGCTTTCTTCAATATATTTAATTAAGCGAGCGTATTGTAAGTTCTCATCCCATTGAAAAGAATATACATTATCTCTGATGTTTACATCGTCGCAAAACCACTCAGATAAACCGCTTGGCGTAGTTAAAAATTCAAACAAAATTGGGGTAGATGTGTGAATGATATATTCTAACTCATATTTTCCCGGAGGGTCAGGGATATGTTTTTCGGTTTTTTCTACCGTATTTTTTCTAGCCGGCTGAAAAATAGTTTTCGAATTATTGGTAGATACTGATTTAGTAACGGCCACTTTTGATGGCTTAGCAACTTTAACAGGCTTCTCTGCTTTCACTTTTTTTACAACAACAGCTTTTGCTTTTACAACAGGCTTAGCAACTTTTTTTACCGGAGTTGTTTTTTTAGGTTGAACTTTTTTAGCAGGCTTAGCTGCTTTCTTTTTAGCAACAGGCTTAGCTATTTTTTTAGCAACAACTTTCTTTTTAACAACTACTTTTTTTGCTGCTTTTGCTTTTTTAGGGGCTATTTTTTTAACAACTTTACTTTTTTTGGCCACGGATTTAGAAGTTTTGGAATTGCCTGCTTTTTTCTTCGAAACGACTTTTTTAATCGTCTTTTTGCTTATTTTTTTCGACATAACTGAAAATTTGTAAAAATCTTAATTCGTTGCAAGATAAAACAATTTTTTTATCTGCCAACAAATTAAGTATTTTCTTTAACGTAAATTAAGGCTAAAATCTCGTCGGCAATGGTGTTGTTATTTTGCAAACGAGGCACCTTGTACTGCCCACCAAGCTTATTTTTACTAGTTAACCATTTATAAAAAGTTCTTTGGGGTAAATTCTTTATTTCCGGCATTTTGAGTACATAATTGTTGTAGCGCTTCGCCTCATAATCAGAATTAATTTGCTGTAAGGTTTTATCAAGCACTTCGGTAAAAAAATCAAGGTTATCAGGCTCTTTTTCAAACTCTATCAGCCATTGGTGTTTGCCCTGGTTTTCGTCTGTAAACAGGGGTGATACGGTATATTCGCTTATTTGCGCATGAGTTTTTTCGCAGGCAACTTTTAAGGCTTGTTCAGCATTGTGTATCATCAATTCTTCGCCAAAAACGTTTATATAATGTTTGGTTCTGCCCGTAATAATAAACCTATATGGGCTTAGCGAGGTAAACTGTATAGTATCTCCTAAGCGGTAACGCCACAAACCTGCGTTAGTGCTTATAACCACTTCATAAATGGTTTCTGTATCAACTTCAGCAATGTGGTAAACTTTAGGGTTTATATTGTTTATTTCCTGCTGAGGAATAAACTCGTAAAAAATGCCATAATCCAGCATTAGCAACATTTCTTGACTGTTTGGCTGGTCTTGTAAACCTATAAAGCCTTCCGAGGCATTGTAAATCTGCATGTATTTTACCCCACTGTTTTCAAATAGCTTTTTAAACTGATTTTGATAGGGGGTAAAACTTACCCCGCCATGAAAATACACCTCTAAATTGGGCCAAATTTCTTTTATAGATGTGGCATTTTTATATTGTAGTATCCTGCGGGTTAAAACCAGCATCCATGATGGGACTCCGGCCATGCTGGTAACGTTTTCCTGCATAGTAGCACGTGCCATTTTATCCAGTTTTTCGTCCCAGTTTTCAAGCAAGGCAATTTCTAAATCGGGAGCCCTAAAATATTCAGCCCACACAGGTAGGTTTTGTATAACAATAGCACTTACATCGCCATGATAAGACTCGTAACTGCCTGTATACTGTGTTTGGTGACTACCGCCAAGTGCTAAGTTTTTGCCTGTAAAAAGCTCCGTATCAGGGTTGTTTACACAATGCAGCGTTACCATATCTCTGCCGCCTTTATAATGGCAGCCATCTAAGCTTTCTTTACTTACGGGCAAAAACTTGCTTTTATCAGTAGTGCCGCTGCTTTTGGCAAACCACTTAATATCACTATTCCATAAAATATTTTGCTCGCCACGCCTAACACGTTCAATAAATGGTTTTAGGGTTTCATAATCCTGTAAAGGAATTTGCTCTTTAAAATTTTGGTACGATTGAATGGAGGAAAAACGATGTTTTTTGCCAAATTCGGTGTCTTTTCCTGCTCTAATTAATTTGCTTTGCCACTCGTCCTGCACATCATGCGGGTACTTCATAAATAACTCTATTTGGTGCATGCGTTTTTTCATGAACCAGCTTGCTATAGAGTTTATTAAGGCCATTTTTTGATTGACAAATATAATGTTAAAACCACGTCTTATCTAAGGCGACAAGACATTCATCCATATAATTTAACGCTTTCGTAACATAATTTTGATTTGATTTTTTATTGCCATACTTTTGCGCGCTTAATTACGTTCTTTTATTGATTTTATAGTATATATAATAGATGAGACAGCTTAAAATAACCAAATCAATTACCAATCGAGAGAGTGCTTCTCTCGACAAGTACTTACAAGAAATAGGTCGCGAAGAACTTATAACGGCTGAAGAAGAAGTTCAGTTGGCCAAAAAGATACGTGATGGAGACCAAAGTGCCCTTGAAAAACTTACCCGTGCTAACTTACGTTTTGTTGTATCGGTAGCTAAACAGTACCAAAACCAAGGTTTAAGCTTGCCCGATTTAATTAATGAAGGAAATTTAGGGTTGATTAAAGCCGCAAAACGTTTTGATGAAACACGTGGTTTTAAATTTATATCGTACGCCGTGTGGTGGATTCGCCAAAGTATTTTACAGGCTTTAGCAGAACAAAGCCGTATTGTGCGTTTACCCCTTAACCAAGTTGGGTCGTTAAACAAAATTAATAAAGCATATTCTAAATTAGAGCAGGAGTTTGAGCGTGAGCCGAGCCCGGAAGAGTTAGCTAAAATTTTAGATTTACCTGAAGATAAAATTACGGATACGATGAAAGTATCTGGTCGCCATGTATCTATGGACGCTCCTTTTCAACAAGGTGAAGAAGGATCTTTGGTAGATGTATTGGTAAACCATGATTCGCCTCGTGCTGATGGGCAATTAATGAACGAATCACTTTCTAAAGAAATTGACCGTGCTTTATCAACCCTAACAGAGCGTGAGCGTGATGTAATAAAATTATTTTTCGGCATAGGCATTCCGCACGGATTAACCCTAGAGGAAATAGGCGCTAAATTTGACCTTACTCGCGAGCGTGTACGTCAAATAAAAGAAAAAGCGGTACGCCGTTTACGCCATAGCAGCCGAAGCAAATTATTGCAACAATATTTAGGCTAAGCATTTAATGAAAAACCGTCTGCATATCACAGGCGGTTTTTTTATTTTGCATTTACAAATCAAAAATTAAACAATAAAAACAACACAATGAGTGCAAGTACATTAGAAAAAGTAAACGCAGGTTATCAAGAACAATTAAATGATTGGATTGACCAAGAAAAAATAACTATTGATTTAATTAGCACCATTGGCAAATTATGGTTTGAAAAATCTATTGAACTGGTTTTATTTCGTAATCAATTGGTTGACCGCAGTGCTAGTGAAATTATGAAACTGCACATGTACGCAAAAGATTTTGTGAAAAAACCAATTACTGTAAAGGAGACTGTTTTATTGGCGCAAGAAATTTACAAGGCTAATATTTGCGCTTCTAAAATCGATATTGGTAAACTAGCTTTTGAATGGCATCATGAAAAAGATAAACATAAATCGGCAACCGATTTTATCAATCATAAACTAAAAGATTATGCAACACAAAAACATAGCATGACACCAAAAGATGTTGTGTTGTTTGGTTTTGGTCGTATAGGGCGTTTAGCTGCCCGCGAAATTATTGCCCAAGCAGGCAAAGGAGAGCAATTGCGTTTACGTGCTATTGTTACACGTGGTAACAGTGCCGAAGAAATTGTAAAGCGTGCCGATTTATTGCGTACCGATTCTGTACATGGTCCTTTTCCGGGGACTGTAATTGAAGATGTTGCAAATAGTGATTTAATCATCAATGGCCATACGGTGCACATGATTGATGCTAAAAACCCTGAAGATGTTGACTACACGGCTTACGGAATTAGCGATGCATTATTGATTGATAACACAGGTGTATTTAGAGATAAAGCCGAGTTGAGCAGACACTTAAAAGCAAAAGGAGTTGGTAAAGTTTTACTTACCGCGCCGGCTAAAGACATTCCTAACGTGGTGTATGGTGTAAACCATGAAACAATTGATATAAAAGCGGATAGTATATTTTCGGCAGCATCTTGTACAACAAATGCTATTATGCCAATTTTATATGTGGTTGATAAAGAGCTTGGCGTACAGCGCGGACATATTGAAACAGTGCACTCATATACCAACGACCAAAATTTATTAGATAACTATCACAAAAAATATCGTCGTGGTAGAAGTGCAGCCTTAAACATGGTTATTACTGAAACAGGTGCTGAAAGTGCTTTGAAAAAAGTACTTCCTCAACTATCCGGTAAGTTTACGGCTAACTCGGTGCGTGTACCAACACCAAACGTATCCTTAGCTATCTTAAATATTTCTATCAATAAAGAAGTAACTAAAGATGAGGTTAATGAGTTGATGAAAAAATATGCGTTAGAAGGCAACTTAGTTGAGCAAATACAATATGCTTTTTCTAACGAATTAGTTTCTACCGATGTTATTGGCAACCCTTGTCCATCGGTATTTGATAGTCAGGCAACTATTGTATCGCCTGATAAAAAGAACATTGTATTATATGTTTGGTACGACAACGAATATGGTTACACACGCCAGGTAATTCGCTTTGCTAAACAATTAGCCGAAGTAAAGAGAATGGTTTACTATTAGTAATTATTAACTCACCAATTGCAAAACTCCCACTACTAAATAGTGGGAGTTTTTATTTACAATCGTTTTAAAAGCGTAAATTTGTGCTATAATTAATTTAAAAAATGGAAAACTTTAAAAGAACAAACATTGATCAGTTTTTGGATACCGCAGAAACTACAAAATCAAAATCATTATTAAGTTCAGCTTTTGGCTGGATGTTTTTAGCACTAGGTATATCGGCAGCTTTTTCAGTACTATTTGGCTTTAACGAATCATTGATTGCTTATTTATATAATGTGAGTGAAGATGGCAGAGCAAGTTTATCTATCCTAGGTTGGGCAGTTATGCTGGCACCGTTGGGGTTTGTATTGGCTATGTCTTTTGGCTGGCAAAAATTTTCTTTCCCTGTTTTGTTAGGTTTGTTTATTGCTTATAGCGCTATTAATGGCATTAGCTTAAGCTTTATTTTTATGGCTTATAAACTAGGAACTATTTATAAAGTGTTTGCATCAACCGCAGTATTGTTTGGTGTAATGGCTTTGTTGGGTGCAACTACTAAAACCGACTTAACCAAAATGGGTTCGTTTTTAATGATGGCTCTTATTGGGATGGTTATTGCTTCGTTAATTAATTACTTTACCAAAAGCCCAATGATGGATTATATCATCAGCATAGTAGGTGTAATTGTATTTACAGGTTTAACCGCTTACGATGTGCAAAAAATTAAAAACATGGATGCTGAATTTTCGGGTGAAGGCAGAGCTAAAATAGGTTTAATGGGTGCGCTATCTCTTTACTTAGACTTTATTAACTTATTCTTAATGTTACTTCGCTTATTTGGCAGAAGAGATTAAATCAAAAGAATCTTAAACAAAAACCCTTCGCAGCGATGTTGAAGGGTTTTTTAGTTTACTATGGTATAGTAAAATTAATTTGTGTGGAAGCTGTTGTTGTTCCGGTAGAAGCTAAAGTAAATGTGGTTGGCGTAACAGGATTATTCATCCAATCGCCGGCATTAAAAACGCTATTACCATCTGCATCATAAAGAGCGTATAAATAGTAAGCCCCAGGATGCATATAATTAAATGTATAACTAAAATCATTATCAGCTAATATAACATAGCGCGAACGGTGTTTTAAATCGACTGTAGTGCCATTAATAAGTGGCTGTGTAGTAATGACTAAGAATGTTTTTTTGCCTGCCACAGGAACGTGTGCCGCATCATACGAATAAGAGGCTGTGGTTTTACCTAAGTAAGGTTGTGCGCTTTCAGGATAAGGGTCTCCGCCAAGTTGATAATAAATGGCTTCTGTAACTCCAATAAATGTGGTAGAAAAATCTTTAGTCATTGTTTTTTTAGGGAAACCAAAATTACTAACAGCAGGCATGCAAGCAGTGGTATCTTGTAGTTTAGCCATCCAAGCCATGTGTGGCGATGTGGTAGTTTGCGAGTTGTTTTTATTGGTGTAAACTTTAACTATCAAACTGTCTTGCTTAAAAACAACTTCGGTATAAGCTCTGTTTTTTCCCTTAACAATTTCAGAAAAACGGTAGTAAGATTTTGTGCTTTGTTCAGATACACTATCGGCTAAAAAGTAGGCTTCTCTATCTAAACCATTAAACTGCCCGCCGTTTCTAAAAGCCACTTTATATTGGTTGTTATATAAGGCAATAAAAAACGACATGTTTATACTGTTCAATGTATCTAATTCGTTTTTTGAAGAGATTTGATTTTCCGATACGGGTCTAAAATCCACAATCCACTCCGGATAACCACCTAAGGGAGTAGTTGAGGTTACAGGGCCATTCCAAATACCTTTTATCTTATTAAATAAATTATAACCTAATACATTTTGTACAGGTGGTGGTGGATTGTTACCTGTTGTACTGCTTGAATTATTTGTGTTCGATTTATTGCTTTTACAGCTTACTACTATTAGTAAACTAAGTAATATTACAGAGCTAAATTTTTTCATGCGTTAATTTTAATAATTAAAGATAAATCTTATTCCATAAAAAAACCCCTCATTTTGGTGAGGGGTTTTAGTTTTTTCAACATTAATCTTAGTTAGTTAACGATTTAAAATCAGCGTTATCTCTCCATTTTAAAAACTCGCAATCATCTTTAGCCGCAGCTTTTAACGAAGCATCTTTTTCAATAGCAGTTTTTAAGAAAGCTAATCCGCCGGTAGCATCACCTTTACGTGAAGAAGCAACTGCTTTTAAATAGAAACTCATAGCCATATCTTTTTCGTTGCTAGCATCAATTGTAGTAGCAACACTTTCAGGGTTACCGTTTAATAATTGAGCTAAAGCTAAGTTAAAGCCTTTGTAGTCACCAAAGTTAGTTACTGCATCAGTGTATTTACCATCACGGATGTTTAAAATCCCTTTGTTGTAGTTAACTTCGGCACCTGCACCGGCAGCTTTGTTGTAATAATCCATAGCTGTTTTGCGGTCGCCTTGTTTAGAGTAAATGATACCTGTGTTGTTCATTACAATTGCATTACTGCTTGCGTTTTTAGCGGCACGGTCAAAAGCAGCTTTAGCGTCATCAACTTTGTTGTTCATTAAGTAAGCTACACCTAAGTTGTTGCTTGATCTCCAATCAGTACCGTATTGTTTTTCAGCAGCTTGGTAAATGCTTAATTTAGTGTTTAAGTCGTTAGTTAAAGTAGCACCGTATAATAATTCTTCAATGCTTAAAGAATCAGGGTGTGTAGTAGCTAAACGAGAAATCATTTCGTCGGTACGAGATTTTTTGTCAACCATAATGGTTATTTCAGCACGACGTAATTTCGGTAAAATTTGCTCAGCTAATTCTTTGTAAGTAGCCGCTAAGTTTTTAATTTCTTTACGACGTTGTTCTGGGTCAGCATACATAGTAAGTACACGTAAAACCAAATCTTTATCTTTCATGTTAGAAGCTTGCATAGCAGCTTTAAAACCTTCCCAGTCTTCGCGAGTAGTTATGGTTTTGTATTGCTCTTTTGTTTTACCAAAAGTGATTTTTTTGTTTTCGTGTTTTTTAAATGTACCAACCATTGCATCGGTAGCAGTTTTTGCACGGTCTTGAGCTAAATGTTCGTTTTTATCAGTTTCTCCATCCGGTGAAGCGTAAGCAGAAACATCAACTCCTTTAAAATCGTACCATGTGTTGTGTAAGTTCTCCATGATAAATTTAGAAACGGTTTTCATTTCTTCCGATTTCATTTCTTCAGCACGAACGTTTGACTGGTTGATAGTGTAATATATATGCGTAACTTGATTAGCAGGAGCAGTTTTTACAAAAGCATCTTTTGCAAAAATCCCTTTTTCGTCGTTACGAACTAAAAGTGGCGTGATGATAGTTCCATCAGCAATTTTAACACCTTTAAATTCTTTTTCTTTCTTTTTTACAGCACCTTTTGCACGAATTTCAAGTATGGCATTTTTCATGCCTGGCTCGTAAGATGTGCTAAATGATTTAGAATAAGTGCCCCCTTTATCAAAAGGAATTTTTTGGCCGTTACCTACTGCTTTTTCACCTAATAATACAATTGGCTCAAGGGCTTTTTCGCCACCACCGTTAAACTTAATAACCGGAGTTACTGTAACAGTTGCTTTTTTTGCAAAAACTTTAGCAGGATATTTTCCTGAAATAGTGAAAGCAACGCTGTCAGCCTTTTCTTCTAAAGGTTTTGGAGTAACATCGTGCGTAATTAGGTCTTGTTTTTTAACCATTTTACCCAATCCATCACAAGCCGAAAGTAAAATTGCCGAGCCTGCAACAACCGATAATAATTTAATTGTATTATTTTGCATGTTTTATTGTTGTTAAGAGTTTCAAGACGCAATAATAAACATACTTTCTAAAATAAAAAAATTAAACTTTATATGGATTTAAAGCTGAAAAACGAAGAATTGGGTAGAAAAACGCTGGAAGAATTTAAAAATAGCAAGAAAATCCCTTTAATTGCAGTGCTAGACAATGTTAGAAGCTTGCATAATGTAGGTTCGGTTTTTAGAAGTTGCGATGCCTTTGCGGTTGAAACTCTTTATTTATGCGGTTTTACCGGCGCCCCACCTAATAAAGAGATTAATAAAACTGCTTTAGGAGCTACTGAAAGTGTGATTTGGAAACACGAAAGCGATATAATTGCTTTAATACATCAATTAAAACAAAGTGGATATACCGTTTGTGCGGTTGAGCAGACGCAACAGGCAATACAGTTACATAATTTTACTATTGATACTACTAAAAAATACGCCCTTATTTTTGGAAACGAGGTAGATGGGGTGCAACAAAATGTAATTGCTGAATGCGATGCCGTTATTGAAATAGCACAGGGTGGCACTAAACACTCGCTAAACATTGCTGTTAGTGTAGGTGTTGTTTTATGGGAGTTTTTTAAAAAGCGGTTTAGTTTTTAGAAAAGGCAGGTTTTAATAATATTTTATCTCGCGAATGGTTATAGTATAAGTATCGTCTTTTTTAGCGATTTTTTTAATCCAATTTCCTATACTGTCATACTCATAAATGTAAGTATCCTTCTTACTGGATAGATTTCCATTTGTTGCGTAATTATCTTGCTCAATAAGATTTCCTTTATAGTCGTATTTGTAATTTTCCTGATCGCTTAATTCTCTTTTTTCGTCAAATCTCGTCCAAGATATTTTATTCCCTTTAGAATCATATTCGTAAGAAATTTCGCAATTAAAACTGCCGTCTAAAATATACCATTCAAATCCTAAAAGAGTTTCTTTCGCATCGTATTTAAATATGTTCCTTCCAAGTAACTGGTTGTTACTATTATAAGCGGTTTTTTCAATTAGCTTTTGATTGTTGTCGTATTTAGAAATGGTTTTTTCAAACAAACTACCATCAGCATTATACTCACTAACTTTTATAAGATTCCCCTCTTTATTATATTCGTATGTAAATTTCGAGGTTAACTTGCCACCTTGATAAGTTTTCTCTTCACTTTTATTTCCCTTTTTATTGTATGAATATTTTAATGAAACCAATAAACTATCTTTATAATCGAAATGGCTCTCCTCAATTTTATACCCCTGATTATCAGTTTTATACGAAGTTTTTGCATATAAACTATTGTCTTCATTAAAATAGTTTTCTGTAGTGTAGTTGCCTATATAATTGAAAATTTTTACATAGTTGAAAAAAGGAAAGTTTAATCGTTTACCTTGAATTATTCTATCTCCTATTTTCGATGCTTCGTAAAAGTTTTGCTTAAACTCCTTTACATTACCTAATAAGCCGCATTCTTCTCTGTCTGTTTTCTTTTTTTCGATTTGAGAAAAACAAAATAGAGGAAACATCAACAATATATATATTGTTTTGCGCATGTTTTTTGTGATAAAAAAGATGCTACTTCTTCCTTGCAATAGCCTTTAAAGCAGCATCTACAATGTTTGCAGCCTCTAAGCCATATTTTTGCATTAGCTCTTCGGGTGTACCGCTTTCGCCAAAACTATCGTTAACTGCCACAAACTCTTGTGGGGTAGGTGTGTTACGGGCTAGTAATTGTGCAATGCTATCACCCAAGCCACCATTCATTTGATGCTCTTCGGCACTTACCACACATTTAGTTTTTGCTGCCGATTTTAAAATAGCAGCGTCATCTAATGGTTTTATGGTGTGTATGTTTATTAACTCGGCACTAATGCCTTTTTGCTCTAATATTTCAATGGCTTCAATGGCTTTCCAAACAAGGTGGCCTGTAGCAAAAATAGATACGTCTTTTCCTTCTTGTAAAACAATGGCTTTACCAATTTCAAATTTTTGGTCGGCTGCTGTAAAATTAGGAACAACAGGTCTGCCAAAGCGTAAGTAAACAGGCCCTTCGTAATCTGCAATTGCTATAGTTGCGGCTTTTGTTTGGTTAAAATCGCAGGGGTTTATAACTGTCATACCTGGCAACATTTTCATTAAGCCAATGTCTTCTAATATTTGGTGTGTAGCACCATCTTCGCCTAAAGTAAGTCCGGCATGTGATGCGCAAATTTTTACATTTTTTCCGCTATAAGCAATTGATTGACGTATTTGATCATAAACCCTGCCAGTAGAAAAGTTTGCAAATGTACCTGTAAACGGAATTTTGCCGCCAATGGTTAAACCCGCTGCAATGCCCATCATGTTAGCCTCTGCTATACCAATTTGAAAAAAGCGTTCAGGAAAATCTTTTAAAAAAGCATCCATTTTTAACGAGCCGGTTAAATCAGCACATAAGGCGACTACATTAGGGTTTTTCTTTCCAAGTTCGTGTAAGCCAACGCCAAAACCTGAACGTGTATCTTTCTTTTCGGTGTAAGGGAATTTTTTTATCATAGCAAGAATTAAAGAGCCAAAAATATAAAACGCTTTTGACTTACTGTAAAAATTTGTAATTTAATGAATCTAATGATGATAATTATATTTAGAAGGTCAGAATGGCCCTTCCCAACCAATGGAAAAAATAAAGCCTTCATTGTTTTGTGGACTTGAAAAATAATGCTTGCCAAGAAAAGGAAACTTTTGGTACTTTACCGAACAAATAATCCCTCCCCTTTTTTTAGTACATATATATTTAAAATTCATCATAGGCATTACTGTAAATAAATATTCTGATAACGTGTTAACCTGACTTTGATGATAATTACTCTCATCAACTAACCCCACATGAGCTATGCCTATTGCTATGCCTGGACTTACAAGTATTTTTTCTGTTACATTAAAAGAGTAATGGCATTTAAAATCAATAAATCCGCCAGTTAGTTCTGGTTTTTTATATACAGTACCAAATGTATTGCTTGTTTTACGTGTGAGATACGCAACATCAAATCCTAGTGAAAATTTACTGGCTCCCAAAGGGGGGCTAATAATGCTGACGTAGATCCCACCAGCATAAACATTATTTATTTTTCCGGAAATCAAGCCAACATCAAAAATCTTTGAGTCTTTTTTTTGTATGTTAAGTTGTGAAGTATTTCGTTGAGAATACATTTTTCCAACAACGAGCAATAACAAGATATAGCGTGCAAAAAATATTTTCATTTAGCTCTGCTAAATTAATTAAAACAAACTTATTGCTGTTGTTTTGTTTGATTCTATGGTGAATTTTTTCTCTACTGTTTTTTCTGATTCTAATTGTGTTTTTAAACGAAATTCAACTCGGTAATTTCCGGGCTGAAGATAAAAAACTTCTGCCTGCTGACCCTCAATTAAATTACAAACCCATTCAATTTTTTTACCATTTTCTAAATATATGCTCCCATATCCTAGGTTACCCTTATTAATTGAGAAAGTGCCCGCAGAAGGAATTTTTATAAGGTTGGTTGAACTTTGTTTTATTTCAACATTAGGTAATTTAATTCGGGGCAGACTTAATATTTCTAAATCATATTTTCCGGTAATGTATTTTTCAGTAGCAGCAAACTCTTGCACATTTAACGTGTTTTCTTGTCCGCCTTTTCTAACAATGCATTGCAATGATTTGTAAACCAAAGGACCATCAGTTTGCAGGCTTAAATAACCTTGCGGGGCATCTAACGGAATAATATTGTGCTTGCCCTTTTGTAGCACAATGTTTTCTTTTACCTGTGGCGGAATAGTGTGTACTACCATTTTATAGGTTACCTCAGGGTCTAAAACCAAAGTATCTGGGTTGCCACGATGGTTGAGGGTGTGTAAATAATTGTACTTAATCTCTCCTGTTTTTTGATTGTAAAATGTCATTGTAACATCTGTCTCACTAGGTTTTTTATAGGTGTCTAATAAGTTAACTTGTACTGTTGTTTGTGATAAAGCTTCAATAAAAACCAGTTTCATAACCTGTTTAAAATTGGCTTCATTACTTACATCGTAAAACTTACCCATGCAACCAAATACATCAGCAAATTTTACATCTAAGCCAACACCAATAATAAACGGACGAAGAAAAACCCCCTTTTTTTGTAAGGCTAGCGAAACTGCGCAAGGGTCGCCATCACATTCCTCAATGCCATCGGTAATTAAAATAACTATGTTACGGCAATTATCGCAGGGCGGAAAATCGTTTGCACTTTGACCTAACGAATAGGCTATGGGTGTTGTACCTGTTGGTTGTAACCTATTTATACGGTCTTTTATTTTTTTACAGTTTACAAAGGCAGAATCAAAAGGCACTTCTAACTTACTATCCTCGCAATTACGGTTAGGTCTGAAAGGAGTTTGGTGCCCGTAGCAACGTAACGCTAGTTGAAGTTTAGGGGTGTTTTTTAGCGAATCTAAAAACTCGCCCATTAATTTTTTAGATACATCTATTTTGGTGCCGTTGCCCCATCTGCCATACATGCTAAAGGAGTCATCAAAAATAAATAGGATACGGGTGGTAGAATTGGCATCGTATTTTTTTGGCGCAGTAAAACTTGTGCTGCCTTGCTCATACGATTGTGCGTGTAAAGTAACGCAACACAAAAGTATAAAACATAGAAGGGCTATTTTTGGCAGAAACTTCAAAGTGTGGCAAAAGTAAGTGCTGTAAAACGTTTTCTGCAAAAGAATTATTAAAACATTTCAAAAGAGAATTTAAGCCCTATTTATTTGCTTATCTAAAAAAACTATATTGGTCTCTCAATTTTTAGAAATAATTATGGCTAAACAAAAACCCAACTCAGATTTATTTATACCAACCATAAAACCGTACACGCTTTTTCCGTTTAGTAAACCTATTATTCCCTACATTATTTTAG
>DATHOW010000007.1:0-3694 GCA_035484495.1 Bacteroidia bacterium
CGTAAATCATTTACTGAAAAATGAGGTAAATGGCTGGTTTTATAAAAAGGATAATTTTGATAGTGTGATAAAAAATGCAGTTACCATACTTCAGGATAAAAAAATGGATAGAGAAAAACTGGCTAAGGAGAATGCGGCAACGCTTTCTTACGATACAATTGCGCAAAAAATTATTGAAAACTTAAATTAGATTGACATATAAAGAATGGAAATATTGGCTTAAGTCGCAACCCTGGCATCTACGTTGGTTCACAGTTTTGGTGCTTATACGACCCATAGTAGATAACTTTTATTACCTGAAAAACATTTCTCCTTTTTTATCTCCACTTTATTTGGTGGGAATTGCAACCCCCATATTATGTGTTTATGCTATTATATCTTTTAAAAGAAAGGATAGGTCGGTTTTTGATTTTTTATTCGGTATATGGACTATACTCATAATGTTGTCTTTAACCTTTATGTTTATTAACGACCCACTTTCGAAAACGTTCCTTGAGTATTTTTTAAAACTATCGATGCCGGTGTATTTGTTTTTCTTTCTGAGACTTTATATACGTTCGCAAAAAGATTTAGATGGACTTTTGCAAACGTTTTTATACTCGTCTCTTTTTGTGGTGGGTGTTTTTTTGTTTGAGCTAATAGTCAATCCGATTAAAGTGCTAAAAACCCGTGACCTTGAGCGGATACAGGGTTATTATGGTGATGTGATGAACTATGCCATTTACCTTTCTCAAGGCTTTTTAATAATGTGTTATTTTTATTTTAGAAGAAAGAACACACAACCCTTATCTGTAAGAATGAGAAATTTAATATTGGTTGTTATTTTATGTATTGCCTGTTTATTTAAAATAAGTCATACAGCAACTTATGGTGTATTTGCTTCAATTTTTCTGTTATTTATTTTATTCAATTTAAAAACAAATAAAACGGCAGGTTTTCTTTTAATTATTGGCATTTCGATAATAGGGTATTTTTTTGGAAGTGAGGCTATTGAAAAAAATGTAGCTCCTCTACTCAAAACAGACGTAGCAGTATATGAAGGTAAGAAAGCTAACGAACGTTTGTTGCATGGTAGGGTGGGGCGTTGGAAGGACATGTTGGAGCAGTATACTAATTTCCCTATTGCAGCGCAATTTGTTGGGATGCCATCAACTATACGAGATTCTTATGCAGAAGTTAGTACCGGAGCGCACAACGACTTTGTGCGTATTTTGTTTTTTACGGGTTATATAGGATTAGTAGTTTATTTACTGACCTTTGTTTTTCTTTTTAGCAGGTTAAAGTATCTACCACCTGATAAACACTTTTTGGCCTTAGGTACTTTGGCTATACTTATTTTGTATTCTATAAGCACCTGCCCAACTTTATATGCCCCTATGTTGTATATATTGTATGCTGTGTTATGTTATTTAGCCTTACCTACAAACGTTTTAACCAAGCAAAATGACTAAACCAAAAGTGCTTTTACTTGGGAAATTGCCACCACCTTACATGGGGCCATCTATTGCTACAGAAATAATACTGAAATCTAGTTTGAAAGAGCATTTTGAGTTGATTCATTTAGACACTAAAATTAACCATGAAATAAGTGCATTTGGAACCTGGAGTTTTGGTAAAGTATTTAGAAATTTGTCTATCTACTTTAAGATGATAAGTCTTGCCAGAAAAATGAAACCCGATATTGTGCTTGTGCCGATTAGTCAAACAACCACAGGCTTTTTTAAAGACTCTCTATTTATATTAATTGCCAAGTTTTTTGGTAGAAAGATAATTCTTCAATTACGTGGCAGTAATTTTAAAACATGGATAAGTAATTCATCTTCTTCAAATAAATGGTACGTAAAGTACATTTTAAAGAAAACACAAGGCATCATTGTACTAGGAAATAACTTGAAGCACCTTTTTGAAAACTACTATCCGAAAGACAAAATATTTGTTGTACCTAATGGTGGAGATTATACATTTCCTATAAAGAATGAAAGTGGCGAGGTGAAAATTTTGTACTTATCTAATTTATTAGCTTCAAAAGGCATAGAAGATGTTTTTAGGGCTATTGAGATAGTTAGCAAAAAAACAGATGTGAAATTTTCGATAGACATTATAGGTTCGTGGTACAATATAGAAGAAGAAAAACGATGCTTGTCGATTAAAGAAAGTAGCCATCTGCCAATAAATGTACATTTATCTAAGGGATTGGATGAGAAATTTAAGTATTTGGCTAATGCCGATATATTTGTTTTTCCGCCAAGAGAGCCAGAAGGTCACCCTTGGAGTATTGTAGAAGCTATGGCTGCGGGACTTCCAATTATATCGACCGATATGGGTGCTATTATAGAGTCGGTTATTGATGGCAAGAATGGGTTTATTGTTGAGCCCAAACATCCGGAGCAAATTGCTGAAAAGCTGGAATTATTAATTAAGAATGAGGGGTTGAGAAAAAATATGGGAGCTGCGGGTCGTGAGCTATATCTTGCTAATTTTACCGAAGCAAAAATGGTAGAGAAACTTACCGCTACTTTTAACAATATTATAGAAAAGTGATTACTGATACATTAGGTAACGAAGATTTAAAACAAGTAGAAGAGTTTTGGAACACGCATTTGTGTGGCAAACAATTTGTGAATGCTAAATTCCCATCGAAAGAGTTTTTTGAATTATATAGAAATTTCCGTTACAAAAAAACACATCATTTAGATAAGTATATTGATTGGAAAGGAGCTAAAGGAAAAGATGTATTGGAAATTGGTTTGGGCATAGGGGCCGATGGTAGTAGGTGGGCGCAAAATGCACGTACTTATACAGGGGTTGATTTAACAGCCGAGGCTGTATATGCTACCAAGATACATTTAGATCATTTGGGATTAAAGGGGCATGTGGTCCAGGGTAATGCAGAAGCATTGGTTTTGCCTTCATCACATTTTGATATTGTTTATTCGCATGGGGTGTTGCACCACACCACAAATATTGAAAATACATTTAGAGAAGTAAACCGTGTTTTAAAAACTGGCGGGCAATTTATTGTAATGCTATACTCTAAGGGCTCGTTTAACTATTGGATTAGGATTCAATTTTATTTTAGGTTGCGATTATTATTTGAAATTTTTAAAAACAAACTAGGAGGCTCATCGAAAGGAGATTGGGCCTTGCATGTTAAGAATTTTAAACAAGAGGGATGGAAATATCTGTCTTGGAATAATTTTCCGCATCGTTGTACCGATGGGCCTGATTGTAAGATTGCCAACATTTATTGGCAAAGTGAAATGATAAAAATGCTTGAAAATTCAGGTTTTGATATAGAAAAAAAGAAAAAAGCACATTTCCCTATTGGAGGGCATTTTCCTAAGCTAGAGAGATTTTTAGCCAGCTTTATGGGATTTCACCAAATTATTTGGGCTAAGAAAAGATAATTATGTGTGGAATTGCAGGTTATATTTCTTCTAAAAAACTGCAAGATACTGCGATGCTAAGTTGTTTGTATCACCGTGGGCCGGACCATGAAGGGAGTTATACTAATATGATTCAAGACAAACAAATTTTTTTAGGACATACACGCCTTAGTATACTTGATTTATCGGCTGATGGAAACCAGCCCATGTTTTCAGACAACAAGCAAATTGTTATTGTGTTTAATGGAGAGATTTACAATTTTCAGGAATTAAAAAAGAAGCATTTAACGCAACAAAATTTCCATTCG
>DATHOW010000008.1:0-15741 GCA_035484495.1 Bacteroidia bacterium
AGTGAAGACAGAACCGAACAAACTGTTATCAATTCTGCCGAAGAATTAAAAAAGCAAATTGATAATGCCGTTGCAAAAGGCTTTATGGATAAAAATCCATTAGCAGACTTTAAACCGGGAGATAACTCTACTGAAAACTATGCAACATTTGATTTGCATAAACCTTATGCTGATACCATTGTTTTAGAGAAAAACGGAAAAAAATTATTCCGCGAACCAGATTTAATCGACGTTTGGTTTGATAGCGGTGCTATGCCTTACGCACAATTACATTATCCGTTTGAGAACAAAGATTTAATAGACAACAAAAAATATTACCCTGCCGATTTTATTGCAGAGGGTGTTGACCAAACACGTGGCTGGTTTTTTACACTGCATGCAATTGCAACAATGTGTTTCGATTCGGTAGCTTATAAAAACGTAGTAAGTAATGGCTTGGTGCTTGATAAAAATGGCAATAAAATGAGTAAGCGTTTAGGCAATGCTGTTGACCCATTTGAAACCATTGAGAAATTTGGCGCAGACGCTACACGATGGTATATGATAACCAATGCAGCACCTTGGGATAATTTAAAATTTGATACTGAAGGAATTGGTGAAGTACAACGTAAGTTTTTTGGAACACTTTATAACACTTATTCATTCTTTGTACTTTATGCTAATGTAGATGGATTTACTTACAGCGAAGCTGAAATTCCTGCAGGCAAAAGACCTGAAATTGACCAATGGATTTTATCAGAATTAAATTCATTAATTAAAAATGTAGATGGGGCATTTAGTAATTACGAGCCACATCGTGCAGGCAGATTTATAGAATATTTTGTTGATGAGCATTTAAGTAACTGGTATGTGCGTTTATGCCGTCGTCGTTTTTGGAAAGGCGATTACAGCGAAGATAAAGTTGCAGCTTACCAAACTTTGTATCGTTGTTTAGAGGCTATAGCACAACTATCTGCACCTATCGCACCATTTTTTACCGATAGATTGTTTAATGATTTAAACAGTATTACTAATCGTCAGAAAGCGGAATCTATCCACTTAAGTGATTTTCCTAAAGTAGATGAAAAATTAATTGACAAAGAATTAGAAGAAAGAATGGAATTAGCACAAAAAATTTCTTCGATGATTCTTTCTATCCGCAAAAAAGAAAATTTAAAAGTTCGTCAACCATTAAATAAAATTCAAATCCCTGTATTGGATGAGCATTTCCAAAAACAGGTTGATGCCGTAAAAGATTTGATTTTAGCTGAAGTAAACGTAAAAGAAATTGAATTTGTAAACGAAAGTCATACGCAGATTGTAAAAAACCTGAAGCTTAATTTTAAAACTTTGGGTAAAAAATGTGGCAAACACATGAAAGCCGTGCAGGCTTTCGCCGCAGACCATACACAAGCAATTATCTCCGGAATTGAGAAAACCAATAAGTTTGACATCAAAATAGAAGGGGAGACTATTACACTAGAGCCTGAAGATGTTGAAATTATGCCTATTGATATACCAGGCTGGAAGGTTGCTAACAGCGGCCCTGTAACGGTTGCTCTTGACATAACACTTACAGAACCTCTAAAACAGGAGGGCATAGCTCGTGAAATCGTTAATCGCATCCAAAACATCCGTAAAGACAAGGGTTTTGAGGTTACCGACAGGATAAATATTAAGGTTCTGCAAAATGATGCCTTGAATGATGCTATAAAAAATAATTTAAACTATATTTGCTCTGAAACTTTAACAAGTAACCTACAGTTGGTTGAGCAATTAGAACAACAAACAAGTATGCTTATTGAGGTGGATGAGAAACTAAACACCTACATAAGCGTAGAAAAATTAAATTAAAGAAGTTACCATGGCTAAGAAAAACGACAAAAAAGCAAAATCTGCTGTAAAGTCAACTAAAAAAGCTAGCAAGCCTGCGGCTAAAAAAGTTACTGCTAAAAAAGCAACAAAACCTGCTAAAAAAGCAGCCAAACCTGTTGCCAAAAAAATTACTAAACCTGCTAAAGCTAGCAAACCTGCAAAACCTACTCCTAAAGCAAAACAAAAACCGCAAGCCAAAAAGGTTGCTGCGGCTAAACCTAATAAAAACAAACCTGTTGAAGTGAAAAAGACTGCAAAAAAAGAAGTGAAGAAGATTGTTTCTAAAAAAGAAGAAGAAACTAAACTAAAAAAGAAAACTGCCGTTGCTGCCCCAGTTAAAAAAGAGAAACCAAGTTCTAAAAAAGCAGGTAAAAAGAAATCTAAAAAATCTGACGATGGTGATTTAGATGGAGAAGAGTTAGATGTTGATGCAGGTCTTTTAGAAATTGACCCTGAAGCAATAACTGATGATGATGAGGATATTGAAGAAGTGATTGTTGAGGAAAAAGAGAAAGAGAAAAAAGGTAAAGGAAGAAGAAGATCAAGAGGTGGTAGAATTGGAATGAAAAAACAGTACGATTCGGAAGAGTTTGTACGTAAACAAGTAATTAAAATAGACTTAACTAAAGCCCTAATTAAAAAACCTAAAAAAGAAGAGCCAAAACCTTTTATTAATAATAAAGATACTCGTACCCGTTATAACGATAAAGAACTTACTGAGTTTAAAGAAATTATTGTTGCTAAATTAAACGAGGCTAAAACCGATTACGATTTATTGAAGCAAACTTTAACTAATACTGATAATCATGGTACAGATGATACATCGCCAACTTTTAAATTATTAGAAGATGGAAGTGATATTTTATCTAAAGAAGAGGTTGCACAATTAGCATCTCGTCAAGAAAAATATATTGTATCGTTACAAAATGCATTAGTACGCATACAAAACAAAACGTATGGCATTTGCCGCGTTACCGGAAGATTAATCCCGAAAGAGCGTTTACGCAGTGTGCCACATGCTACATTAAGCATGGATGCTAAAATAAATCAATACGATAACAGTTAATTTTATTTTACTCATAAAAAAAGCCGTTCAAAAAAATTTGAACGGCTTTTTTATTTTCTAGATAAGCGTTTACTCTTTTCCTTCTTCATTCCACCGGAAAGAAGTTATTTCTATACCAGCCAAGTGTAAAGCTCTATCAGTAACTGTTTTAGCAAGCTCTTCAAATGTTTTTGGTTTGCTGTAAAACGATGGCGTTGCAGGGCAAACAATGCCACCCGCCAAGGTAATCGTTTCCATGTTTTTTATATGAATAAGGTTTAATGGAGTATCTCTTGTAAGTAAAACAAGTTTTCGTCTTTCTTTTAGCATTACATCTGCAGCACGTGTAACCAAGTCATTACTTATACCTGTTGCTATTCTTCCTAAAGTACCCATACTGCATGGGCAAATTATCAACGCCTGATAAGAAGATGAACCCGATGCAAAAGGTGCCATAAAATCATTCTTGTCAAAAAAAGTAAAAGGGTAATTTTTATAATCTGTATTATCTAATTCATATTGCCAAACATACTTGGCATTATCGCTCATTACAACAGCAATATTTTTAAATAAATTTTTATGCTGTACCATCGTATCAAATAAAACTTTTGCATAGATAGCTCCGCTTGCACCCGTAACGGCAATTGCAATATTTATTGGTTTATTGGGCAATGGGTGATGAATTTGTTATTTCTCTTGATGGAATTCTGTAATGCAATGATAGTTGCAATAAGTTATTATACAAACCTTGGTTAAATAATGAATAGGGAAATTGACCATGATAAATGCCAACTTGCGAAGTGTAATAAGGACGAATAGTAATTATAGAATATTCAAAACGCAAGTTAACCATCCAAGTGGGGCTAAGCTTATAACCTAATCCAATAATATAACTGAAATCGAAATTTCTGTATTTATCATCAATATAAGTTGGGTTATTGGTTTGCACATTAGGCGGGTTTTGCATTAAGTAACCTGCCGCTCCACCTATTTCTGCTTTAAATTTTCTGTAATTAAGTTTTAAAACTAATGGGATTTCAAGATAATTTAAACGTGATAAGAAAAAGGGATTTGCCGGGTTGTTTCTTGATGCCGAATCTAATCCATAATTATGGCGCGCACCTTTTTGTATAAAAGTTATCCCAAATTCTATTTCGACAACTTTTGATAGTTGACGATTTATACCGGCCCCAACAATAAACCCGGGTTTGCTGTAACCTGCATATGTATCTCCATCAACTTGAGAAGCTACTAATCCGGCATAAATAACAGGTCTAAATGTTTGATCGATGCCTTGCGCTTGCGCCTGTAAAAAGTTAGGTAATAAAACAAAAGATATAAGAGTCACACAAATACGTTTCATCACACAATTAGCTTATCATTGTTTTTTTTGCAGGTGCAATTAATTTAATCGCTTCTTCTGCAATAGCATCAGCAGATAAACCAACCTCATCGTACAACTCTTTTGGCTCACCATGTTCAATAAATTCATCAGCTATACCTAAGCGTTTTACTTGTGCATTGTAATTGTTGTCGCTCATAAATTCTACAACAGCGCTACCAAAACCACCTTGCAAGCAACCATCTTCAATAGTAATTACTTTTTTATGTGTAGCAAATATTTCATGTAGCATTTGTTCATCCAACGGTTTTACAAAACGCATATCGTAATGTGCTACACTAATATTTTGTTCTTCTATTTTTTTAATGGCTTCAGTCGCCGTGTTTCCAATATGTCCAATTGAAAGAATAGCAATATCTTTTCCATCCTTTATTTTTTTGCCTTTACCAATTTCAATTTCCTCAAAAGGAGTTTTCCAGTTTACCATAACACCATTACCACGTGGGTAGCGTATGCTAAATGGTAATGCATTTTTTTCTAACTGAGCCGTGTACATCATGTTACGCAACTCTTGCTCATTCATTGGTGCTGCAACAATCATATTGGGAATGCAACGAAAGTACGCCAAATCAAAAGTACCGTGATGCGTTGGTCCATCGGCACCAACAAGTCCTCCCCTGTCTAAACAAAAAACAACATGTAGTTTTTGCAAAGCAACATCATGTATAACTTGGTCATAAGCACGTTGCATAAATGAGGAGTATATGTTGCAAAAAGGAATCAAGCCTTGTGTAGCTAACCCGGCAGAAAAAGTTACCGCGTGTTGTTCTGCAATACCCACATCAAAAGCTCTATCTGGCATAGCCTTCATCATAATGTTTAATGAGCAGCCACTTGGCATAGCGGGTGTAACGCCCATTATTTTATCGTTTTTTTCAGCAAGCTCTACAATAGTATACCCAAATACATCTTGGTATTTTGGTGGTTGCGGTTCTTTAGGCGTAACTTTAATAATCTCTCCGGTATCTTTATTAAACAAACCCGGTGAGTGCCAAACCGTTTCATTTCCTTCTTCCGAAAATTTATACCCTTTGCCTTTTTTAGTAAGTACGTGTAAAATTTTGGGGCCCGGTATATCTTTTAAATCATTTAAAACTTGTACTAAGCGTTGTACGTCATGCCCATCAACCGGGCCAAAATATCTAAACTTTAACGACTCAAACATATTACTTTGTCTAAGCAAGGATGTTTTTAATGCCGCTTGCACTTTAGATGCTATGTCGCGCGCACTTGTACCAAAGTTGCTAAACTTGCCTAGCAATTTCCAAACCTCATCTTTTACATTGTTGTATGTATGCGATGTTGTTATATCAGTAAGATACTCTTTTAAAGCACCTACATTAGGGTCTATGCTCATGCAATTATCATTAAGCACCACTAGTAAGTTTGCATTTGATGAACCTGCATGATTTAAGCCTTCAAAGGCAAGTCCTGCGGTCATAGCACCATCGCCAATAACTGCAATATGATGTTTATCCTTTTGACCTAAATAACCAGAAGCAACTGCCATGCCTAATGCAGCAGAAATAGAGGTAGAAGAATGTCCTACACCAAAAGCATCATATTCGCTTTCATCGCGTTTAGGAAAACCACTAACACCTTTGTATTTGCGGTTAGTATGAAAAGTATCTCTGCGTCCGGTTAGAATTTTATGTCCGTATGCTTGGTGACCAACATCCCAAACAAGTTGATCGTAAGGTGTATTGAAAACGTAGTGAAGTGCCGCAGTAAGCTCTACAACGCCTAACGATGCGCCAAAGTGCCCACCTTTAACCGAAACTAAATCAATAATGTATTGACGAAGCTCACCACACAGTTGTTCTAATTGTGCTTCGGTAAGTTTTTTTAAATCGGCTGGCGAATTGATGTTGGCTAATAACGGTCCGGGAATAAATCCTTCTCCTTTCAAAATTTGCATCCTCAAATATAACAATAAGCAAGCAGGTGATAAAATAGAGTTATCAATTAATTGTCTTAATTTTTCGTAAAAAGAAAGTGGCTTAGTCCTATTATTTTACCAAAGTAACTGTGCCGTGATACTCGTGTATTTGCCCAAAAATATCATTGAACTTTACTTTCCAAACATACACATCTTCTTGAAGTACTGGCTTGTCTTCTCGGCCAAGCATATGTCCATCCCAAGCTTTATCAATATCAGTAGCGTGATATATCATTAAGCCCCAACGATCGAACACCCATAAGTTATAGGTTGTATTATCTATGCCCATGCCTAAGCCTTTAAACCCTTCGTTTTTTCTATCTCCATTAGGCGAAAATGCATTAGGAATATAAAAAGTAAAAATCGGCTGTATATTTACAGGTCTGATAATCGAATCTGTACAACCATAACTATTAATTACACGCTGCGTAACAGAATACGTTTCTACAACATCGTTTAAATCGGGGTCGCTATACGTATGACTAAAACTTGTGTTATTATGCACATAATTAGAAGAGCTATTATATGTATCACCTAAATAATACTCTACGCCATACTGCCCATATGTTAATGCCGGTGGATAAGGATTTGCCCCGGTTGCCCCGTTAACAAAATTAATAATGGGCTGATCTATATCCGCATCGCCAGGGCCCCAAGAGAAGTTTGCAATTGGACGAGGATACACTTCAACATAATCTGTCCTTGTTTTTACACCTACACAACCACTGTCTGATGTTACAGTTAAATTAACGCTATAAAATTGGGGATCAATTGGAGATGTATTAGAATAAGATTGTGAAGGGGGGGATTGAGATGGATACGATTGACCATTACCAAACTGCCAGTTCCAAGAAAGTATTTGACCTAATGGGGTTGAATGGTCAGTAAACATTGTTCCTTGTAAAGTTGGACAACCCTGTAAATGAACTCCGGTAAAATCTGCAATGGGCTTAGGGTTTACATAAACAGGTTCTGTTACTTGTGCCGTACACGATGGCAGCGAGCTTGTACCTACTTGTAGGTTTACCATACTTGACCCTACTGGCATTGGATAATGAGGGTTTTGACCGGTTACATCAACCGTTCCATCATTATTCATATCCCACTGCCAAGAATTGAGTGTTAATCCGCCATAGGCAACTGATTCGTCAGTAAAAGCCATCTGACCTTGACCTTCACAAATTTTTGTATAGAAAAAGTGAGCTATAGGGTTTGGGTATACTGTAATATTAAAAGTTGAGTTTGGCCCTAGACAACCATTTAAAGTTGCATTAACCGTAAAAGTCGCTGTTTCACTTACAGTTGTAGTGTTAGTAATTACAAATGGCAGTAAATCCCCTGTTTGAGAAATTCCAATACCATTTGGAGTAGTGTAATTAAAAGTAGGGGTGCCCCCAGTAGGTTGACATGTGAAGTGAACTAAATTTGTTGTTTGATTAGAGCAGTAAAACGCAGGAAGTATAGGGTCTACTACCGGAATTGGTTTCACTACTGCGTTAGTAGTTGCAATTACCGAGCAAGAAGCAGCTGAATTTACTGTTAAACTTACCGGAAAAGTATTTGCTGCCGAATAAATATAAGCTGGAGTAGCTGTTGTAATGTTTGAGCCTGTACCAGCCCCACCAAAATTCCAAACATAGGTGTTACCATTAGTTACTGTGCTGCTAAATGAAGATACTGTACCTAAACAAACCGGGTTAACACTTATTGTAGCGGTAGGAACCGGGTTTACAACTGCGTTAGTGGTTGCCGTTACTGTACAAGCACCTACTGCGGTTACTGTTAAACTTACGGGGAAATTACCCGGTGCTCCGTAAGTATGAGTAGGAGTTGCCGAACCTGCCACCGGTGTACCCGTAGGGTCACCATAATCCCACATATATGTGTTGCCACTAGTTATAGTACTGGTAAATATAGTAGGCGCACCTTGACAAACAGGCAACGTGCTTATGGTTGCCGTTGGCAATGGGTTTACCACAGCACTGCCCGTAGCTGTGGCAGTACAGCTGTTTGCAGATGTTATTAATAAACTTAAAGGAAAAGTGCCGGCTGTTGAATAAATATAAGTTGGGGTTGCTGTTGTGATATTTGTACCGACTCCAGCACCACCAAAATTCCAGCTATATGTATTTCCATTAGTTACAGCAGCTGTAATTGCGGAACCTGTGCCTTCGCAAACCGCAGGAACAGTTATTGTAGCAGTAGGTACAGGATTCATTGTAATATTAGCAACAGCCGTATTTGTACAACCAAATGCACTTTTTCCTGTAACAGAATAAGTAGCATTTGTATTAGGCGCTAACGTAGCAACACTATCACCCGGAGAAAAAGCAAGACCCGCCATAGGGTTCCATGTATAAGTTAGCGCACCAGCTGAACCAGTACTATTTGCAGTAAGTGTTGTAGTTACACCCGGGCAAATTGTAACATTATTAACCGTTACCGTTGGGGTTGGATGAAAAACTATAGTAGTATCTAACGTATAATGACATCCTAAAGCATTTGTAATTGTAACTTCATAAGTACCCCCGGTGTTAGCCGTTATTATTTGAGAAGTTGCGCCACTTACTATTCCCGGACCAGTCCAAGCGTACGTAGATCCTGCTACGGGTGGCGCTATAAGCGAATCTATACCGCCAGTACAAGCAAATGTTGGGATAATAATTTCTAAAGGGGCGCATGCACAATCCACATAACCATAACCAAAATGTCCTCCAGGGATACATCCTGCGGCTGTAAAACGTACTGTAACATTTGTTCCTAAATAAGGTAATAAATTTAAAGAACTTTGCTGCCAAGGAAGAACTTCAACACCCCCAACATCAACAAAGCCAGTAGGATAAGTGCCGGCACTATCTCCCTGTACATAATAATTTAAACAAGGAATTTCAGCGTGTGAACTATCCAACACTTCTACCCTAAAATAGGGCTGTTGACCATTTGGGTGAGGTGCTTTAGCCAAAACAACCGCATAGTTATACGTTAATAAAGTGTTATTTGGTGTTACCAAAAAAGTTTGTTCCATGGTTTCACCATTAGAATAATAGGCGGGTATACCACTTGGGTAATAAACGGTGCAACCCGCGGTACCCGCTTGAGAATTAGTATTAATGTCTTCACCTCCAAGCCTTACGGAATAAGCTCCACCCCCCGGGTCTAAAGCAGGAAACCCACCAAATGGGTCAGTTCCGCCCGCAGCTGTCATAAGTGTATGGAAAGAGCAGCTTGGTTCCGGAGAATCTACACCTGATGTGATAAAGCCTGGAGCACTAACAGTAAGCGCGGTATTAGAGTTAGCATTATACCCGGTTGTTCCAACCCAACCACCAAATGTACCGTTTTCAAAGTCTATGTTATTACATGAAGCATTTAAAACACTTGGGATAGAATGCGGTTTTTTTGCAGGAATTATTTCTTGCGGAAGTTGCTTAATGTTGTATTTACTTTTTACAAACGAAATTTGTTTACTATTCACATACCACTTTAACTCAAAATATATATCATATCTTTTTATTCCGGCCTCAATAGTTGCTTCTAACGGAAAGCCATTTAAAGTATCTCCTGAAAAAAACTTGCATTCTTTTTTTATTTTATCAAGTGGTACATCAACTGATTTTATAGTATGTGTGTGGTTATGCTGCGCTTGCCCTAACTGAGAAATACTACACAAAAGAATAGACAATAAACACAAAAATAATGTTGTTGTTTTGTTTTTCATTTTCTAATATTTAAAGTAAACCAAATCTTTAATTTAAAAGTGGTTAAAGGTTTTTAGAATCCTTTTTAGGGTGTTCACTTTTTTAGAGCGTACCAAATGTAAACTAATATACATATAAAGTCAAGGTCATTGTTGTTAAAAAACTTCAGTTTCAAAAGGTATAAGGCTTATTATCAATTGCTTTCTAATTTATACACCTCTTCTTTTATTACCTGTGCCCATTGTTGGTGCGTTTTGCTTCGGTCAAATGTATCGGGCATAATTAGCTTCCCAAATTTTAATTTTATGTTTTTGTTTTTTAGTGAAAACATCTCATCCGGTAAAAAAAACATTTCAATATTAGCTTTTATTCCTAAGCGTTTGCGCCACAAAGCAAAATTGTAAAAGAAAGGCGAGTTTTTTCCATCTACATACACAGGCAACACCGGTTTATTATACAAGATAGATTTTGTTACAAAACTTTTTTTCCATTCAAGGTCTTCAATTTTTCCGTTTTGTTTACGACTAACCATCCCCGCCGGAAAAACCATTGATACGCCTGTTGAAGCATAAAAATTATCAATGGCTTTTAAGGCATCGATAGAAGTTGTACCCACTTTATTTACACCAACAAAAAGATCTTCAAAATTAGTAAGGTTGGTTAAAATATCGTTTACGGTTGACCTTATATCTCTTCTTTTTTGTGTAACTGCTTGTATAATGGCAAGTCCATCTATACCGCCAAGTGGATGGTTAGCCACTAAAATAACACCGCCCGTTTCGGGTAAATTTTCTAAACCCTGCCAGGTTACATTAGCTCCAATATATTTTAAACAAGCGTCATTAAAATCGTATCCAAACTTATCTCGGTTAATCCAAACACATTCATTAATGCGGTATTCATGCAATTTTCGTTTCAAATAATTTAGTAAAAAACGCGGCAACCACTTGTGTAGGGTAGGGTTTTTATCCTTTATAATTTTTTCTATATCTATGGTTTTTTTAAACTCTTCCATATTTTTTTCAAATTGTTCATTTCCTGTTCATTTCTCTAATCCATTTTCTTAAAAAAAACAAACTCCCAATCTTTTAAAAAGTCTGATTTAACAGGCATTTACAAGCACTAAGTAAAGATTTTTTATTTACACAAAAATATATTGAAGTCTAAAACTTTTCAACAAAAGTGGTAAAAAGTGGTTATAGGTGGTAAATGGTGGTAAAAACTGTTTATTTTTGTCGTAATCCAATAATAAAATGGCTATCAATAGTTTAATAGGTGAATTTGAGTGTAAAGTGGACGCGAAGGGCCGTTTTATGTTCCCAATTACCCTTAAAAAACAGATGGCTGAGATGTTTGATAAAGGGTTTGTTATAAACAGAAACCTGCATCAAAAATGTTTAGCGCTTTACCCTTTAGAAGAATGGAACAAGCTGAACAAAAAATTAGGCAAACTGAATCGCCTGAAAAAAGATGTAGACATTTTTATTAGACGAGTTACCGGCGGTGCAACAAATTGCGAAGCAGATAACACTGGTCGTATACTAATTCCCAAACCACTATCAGAATACGCAGACATTAAGAGCGATATAAAAGTTTTAGGCAGTAACAACATTATTGAAATATGGGATAAGAAGATGTATGAAAACTTCTTATCGCAAGATGTTGATATAGCAAAATTAGCAGATGATGTTTTTGAGGGGATAGACTTTAATGATGATAAGGACTAATGGATTATCATCAGCCCGTTCTTTTAAAAGAATGTTTAGATGGCTTGCGTATTAAGCCCGACGGCGTTTATGTAGATGTAACTTTTGGCGGTGGCGGACACAGTAAAGCAATTTTAGAAAAGCTTGGCCCCAAGGGAAAGTTATTTGCTTTTGACCAAGATAAAGATGCTGCTAACAATTTGCCTGCTGACGAACGTTTGACTTTCGTCCCTCAAAACTTTATGTACATGAAGAATTTTTTGAGGATGTATGAAGTAAAGCAAGTAGATGGCATATTGGCCGACTTAGGTGTATCATCTCATCAGTTTGATATTGCAGATAGAGGTTTCTCTATTCGTTTTGAAGCTGAGTTAGATATGCGAATGAATCAGGCTTCAAAAAAAACAGCAGCTACCGTGTTGAATGAGTACGATGAAAATCAGCTCAAACAAATTTTTAGAAGCTATGGCGAAGTTGATAATGCTTACAAGTTAGTGAAGCTGATTACAGATGCCCGCATTACACAACCCATTACAAATACAGAGCAGCTAAAAAATATTATTGCGCCTTGTACACCAAAGTTTAAAGACCATCAGTATTTGGCTAAAGTTTTTCAAGCACTACGCATAGAAGTAAACGATGAAATGGATGTGCTGAAAGAAATGCTTAAACAGGCTTTAGAAGTTCTACCTGTTGGTGGGAGGTTGGTTGTGATGAGTTACCACTCCTTAGAAGACAGACTGGTAAAGAACTTTATAAAAAGCGGAAATTTTGAAGGCGAGGCGGTAAAAGATTTTTACGGAAACATAGCAAGACCATTTGAACTGATAACCAGAAAACCAATAACACCCAGCGACGAGGAGATAGAAAAAAACAGCAGGTCGCGAAGTGCAAAACTACGAGTAGCGGAAAAAACATAAGACAACCCGATAATAAAAAGTGGCGAATAAATTTAAAGAAATAAAAAACGAAGAACCAGTTATTGAAGAGGTAAAGCCCACCTCTACGACACCTCCACCGACCCCAAGAAAAAAGAAAAGTGGCATCGTAAAATCTTTAAACACGGTGTTTAGTGGTACTTTTTTAAGCAACGATAACGTACTAAAACATATTCCTTTTATTTTATTTCTATCGGTAATCGCCATCCTATATATAGCTAATGGCTATTGGGCCGATGATAAGGTAAGACAGGTAAACAAATTAAACGCACAGATAAAAGATTTCCGTAGCGAATATATATCTACCAAATCTGATTTAATGTTTGTGAGCAAGCAAAGTGAAGTAGCTAAAACAGTAGAAAAATTAGGATTAAAAGAACCCATTGTTCCACCTATGAAAATTGCAGTTGACACGTCGAGCAAGGCCGCATTAGAAAAAAACAAAGTACAAGAAGAAAAATAGAAATTGGAAAACAGAAAAGACATATTGTGGAGAACCTATCTGGTGTACATTTTTATGTGCTTGTTTGCATTTTCTATTGTCTACCGCATAATTCAAGTACAATATATACAAGGCGATGCATGGCGAGAGAAAGCCAAACAACTTACTATATCTTACGAAAATATTGAAGCATCACGCGGGAATATTTTTGACGTAAACGGGAATCTTTTAGCAACCTCCCTACCCTATTACGAAGTTGGCATGGATGTAAACGCACCAGCACTTACAAAAGACACGTTTAACAAATATCTTAATCCATTATCAGAAGAACTGGCTTCTATGTTTCCTGATAAGAGTAAAAAAGAATTTAAAAAAGTATTACGCAAAGCAAGAGAAACGGAAGACCGTTATGTAGTGTTACATCGCAATGTATCCTACAGAGATTTACAGAAGATGAAAAAATTCCCGATACTTAAAAAAGGCAAGCGCGGTGGATTGGTTTATTTACAAACCAACAGAAGAGAGCTTCCGTTTAAAATTTTAGCGGCGCGTACTATTGGTTATACCCGCAATGATTTACGCGTTGGGATAGAAGGAGCCTACGATACTATTTTACGTGGCACCAGCGGCAAACGTTTAATGCAAAAAGTTGCAGCAGATGTGTGGCGCCCAATTAACGATGAAAATGAAATTGAGCCTAAAGATGGTAACGACATTTACACCACCATTGATGTAAACATACAAGACGTTGCCGAAAATGCTTTAATGAAAGCATTAGTAAAAAATGATGCGGCACAAGGCTGCGTTGTTTTAATGGAAGTAAAAACAGGTGAAATACGTGCCATTGCAAATCTCACACGTACCGATTCGGGCATGTATAGTGAACGATTGAATTACGCCATGGGCTACCCTACTGAGCCTGGTTCAACTTTTAAACTTGCTTCATTATTAGTGGCACTTGATGATGATTATGTTGATTTAGATGATGTATTTAATGTGGGCAATGGTGAGTGCATGTACTACAATAAAAAAGTAAAAGATTCGCATCCCCCAAAAAAACCGGATCTAACTGTACAGGAAATTTTTGAAACATCATCGAACGTTGGTACTACAAAAATTATTACCAAATACTATTCTAAAGACCCACAAAAATTTGTAGATAAATTATTGACTTTTAACTTAGGTAAACAACTTGGCTTGGGCATTCCGGGTGAAGGAATACCACTTATTAAAAGTGTAAAAGACAAACATTGGTCGGGGCTTACGCTCCCTCAAATGGCTTATGGCTACGAAGTTTTAGTTACACCATTACAAACACTAACCTTATATAACGCCATTGCAAACAATGGTAAAATGGTTAAGCCTCGTTTTATTAAAGAGGTTATTAGTAATGGAATTGTAGTAAGAAAATATAAGCCCGAAATTATTAATGAGCATATAGTAAAAGCATCTACCGTGCAAAAAGCAAAACGCATGTTAGAAGGTGTTGTTGAAAGAGGTTCGGGTAAAGGCTTAAACATTACAGCTTTTAAAGTTGCCGGCAAAACAGGTACAGCACAAATTGCAGTTAATGGCTCGTATGGCGCAGCAGGCAATCATATTTACCAAGCATCGTTTGTTGGATATTTCCCTGCCGAGAGGCCATTATATAGTTGCATTGTAGTTATCAATTCTCCATCTAACGGAACTTATTATGGTGCTTTAGTTGCAGGGCCGGTGTTTAAAGAAGTAGCTGAAAAAGTTTATTCAAGCTCTTTAGATTTTCAAACAGAAATTAATACAGGTAGAACGCCTTTGCTAAGCAAAGCGCCTGAAATGATTAAAGGTAAAAGACAAGATTTAGATTATGTGTTAGCTGATTTAAACATTCCATTTAAAAATATGACAGGCGAATCTAACTGGATTGTAAACAGTAAAACTGATTCAACAAAAATTACACTACAAGGTGTTGATTTAGAAACGCAATTAAAAAAAGGCATGGTACCAAACCTACAAGGTTTATCGGCCAAAGACGCTTTGTTTCTTTTAGAAAATAATGGCTTAAATGTTAAGCTGCAAGGTTTTGGTGCAGTAAAAAAACAATCATTAGAAGCAGGAACAAAATTTTCTAGAGGGTCTCAAATCGTTTTAACACTAGGCTAATGCGTTTATTAACTGACATACTTTATAAAGCAGGATTAGAAGAAATAATTGGCACAACCAATGTGGCTGTTGCCTCTATTACGTTTGATTCTCGCAAAGTAAAAAAAGATAGTTTGTTTATTGCCGTGAGGGGCACTGCGGTTGATGGACACAACTTTATTACACAAGCCATTGAAACAGGTGCTATTGCTATTGTTTGTGAAGAGTTACCTGCAACGCAACTTGAAAACATTACGTACGTAAAAGTTAAGAATGCTAATTACGCTTTAGGAATAATTGCAGCTAATTTTTATGATAACCCTTCACAGAAATTAAAATTAGTTGGCGTTACCGGCACTAATGGTAAAACAACTACGGTTACCCTTTTATACAATCTTTTTAAATCATTAGGCTATACAGTAGGTTTATTATCTACCGTAAAAAATAAAATCAATAACGAGGAACTAGTTGCTACACATACAACACCCGATGCTATTTCTTTAAACGAGTTACTGAACAAAATGCTTGAAAAAGGTTGTCAGTATGTGTTTATGGAAGTTAGTTCGCACGCCATTGTGCAGCACCGTGTAACTGGA
>DATHOW010000009.1:0-3031 GCA_035484495.1 Bacteroidia bacterium
TAGTTGTAAATCCCTTACCTCAAATAAATTTTACTTCTGATAAACAAAATGGATGTTATCCTTTGTGTGTGCAATTTACAAATACTACAACTATATCTTCTACAGATGCCATAACATATAATTGGAGTGATGGAAGGGGAAATCATTTAAGCTCGGCTGTTAACCCTGCTTGGTGTTATAAATCTCCTGGTGATTTTACAGTAAAATTAATAGCTACTTCAAGTAAAGGATGTATTTCTAGAGACTCTATTCTTAATATGATTACTGTTTACAATCACCCTAAAGCGCAGTTTTATGCCACGCCTAATCCTACTATACTTGACCCTACCGTACAATTCACGGATGCATCTTATGCGCCAGGTAGCGTTGTTACTAGTTTGTTTTGGCAAACCTTTGGAGATGGAAGCGATTCAATCAGCACGTTACCAAAACCGGCGCACACGTATCGTGATACAGGAACCTATTGTGTAACTTTAATTGCCACAAATACATTTGGCTGCAAGGATACAACTACAGAATGTATTTTTATTAAACCATATTTTACCTTATATGTACCAAATGCATTTTCTCCTAATAGAGATGGAGATAATGATGTTTTTACCGCAGTAGGCGATTATATCTTTGATTTTGATATGAAAATATTTGACAGATGGGGTAATTTAGTGTATCACACTACGGATGTTGCTAAAGGCTGGGATGGTTCAATGAAGGGTGGTGTGGCCATAGAAGATGTGTATGTTTATGTAATAAGTGCCAATGATTATCATAACCATAGTTATGCATATAAAGGCACTGTTACTTTACTAAAATAAACATTGTTATTTGTATTGGATAGTAAATCCAGTTTTTTTTAACTCATCCCAAAAATGCGGGAATGATTTTTCCGCAACTGTTGGGTTTTCTATTTCAATAGTATTACAACACAAAGCAAGTGGGGCAAAACTCATAGCCATACGATGGTCTTTATAAGTCTCTATTTTTGAATCTTGAGCTTTAAATTTGGAATTGATTTGTATTGAATTAGCTGAGATTACCAGTTCAACACCAAATTTCCCTAGCTCTGTTTTAAGGGCATCAATGCGATCAGTTTCTTTTATCGATAAAGTTTGCAAACCCTGTAAACTAGCTTGTACGTTTTTAGCAGCATAGCAAACAGCCAATGTTTGTGCTATATCGGGGCAGTTTAAAAAATTATATTCAATTTTATTTTTTGCTTGATTTGTTTTTTTTAAAACAACGCCATCGTTTGTAAAAGCAGTTGAAACCCCTAAATCAGCAAATAGTTCGATACAAGCACAATCGCCTTGCAAACTGTTTTTAAATAAGTAAGGTAGTGTAATTTCCCCTTGTTTGGCAAGTGATAAGATGCTGTAAAAATAAGATGCTGCACTCCAATCACTTTCAACAAAAATTTTTTCAGTTGGTTTTTGGTAAGGTTTATTATCTATAGAAATTACATTTTCCTTCCAGGTATAATTTATACCCCATTGTTGCATAAGTTTTAAAGTCATATCTACATAGGGTTTAGATACTAAATCATTTTTTATATGAAGTTCTAAAGGCTCTGTAAACAAAGGCGAAATCATTAATAAGGCAGAAATAAATTGAGAACTGATGCTGCCATCAATTTCAATTTTACCGCCTTTTAATTGTTTGCCACGTATTTTTAGTGGCGGGTAGTTTTCGTTCTTTAAATATTCTATTTCAGCACCAATGTTACGCAAAACATTAACCAAAGCACCAATTGGTCTCTGCTGCATGCGTTCTGTCCCTGTAATAATCCATTCGCCCTCTAAACAACTTACATAGGCTGTTAAAAAGCGCATAACGGTTCCAGCATCATGCACATCAATAGTGGCGTTGGCACTAAGATTATTTAAAATACTCTCTAGTATTTGAGTATCTCGCGCATTTGATAGGTTATGAATTTCTACATCCGTAAAACCGGCAACAGCTTTCATTAATAATAAACGATTGGCTATGCTTTTTGAAGCAGGTAAATTTACCGTACCGTTTATAATTTTTGTAGGATGGGAAACTTTAACAGAACTCATGCCAATAAATTGTTGTATAGATTAAAGGCTTCTTTTACGTCTTGCGTCGAAGCAGAAATATTTATTAATGGCTTAGCTACGTCTTCTATTAAAGCGAAGTTAAGTTGACCATTTTTATTTTTCTTATCATGCTGCATCAGCATGATAAAAACGGCGATTTCTTTTTCAGAAAAAGATTGAAGTGTAAAATGTTTTTTGAAAAACAGAAAAGCCTCGATAGTTGTTTTTGGAGATGTAAGGGTTAAAATTTTTCCTAAGCATAATTCCACACACATGCCTATTACAATGGCTTCTCCGTGTAATAGACTATTTTTTTTATCTAAAAAGTGAGATTCAATAGCATGTCCGACTGTATGCCCAAAATTTAAAATTTTACGAATGTTTTTTTCAGTAGGGTCTTTTAATACAATTTTGTTTTTAACCAAAACCGAATCATGTATAAATGAAGTAAGGCTGGTTTCTGGTAATTTAGACAAAGACAAAAATTTCTTCCATAGTTTTTTATCTCCAATTAAGGCAGCTTTTACAATCTCTGCAAAGCCATTTTTAATTTGTCGGGTAGGAAGCGTTTTTAAAAAACCTTCATGAATAAACACGCCTTGTGGCTGTGTAATAGTGCCAATTAAATTTTTGTAGCCATTAAAATCAATGCCATTTTTACCCCCAACTGAGGCATCTGCCATTGCCAATAGGGTAGTAGGTACATTAATAAACTGCATGCCTCGTTTAAACGTACTGGCAATAAACCCGCCCAAATCGCAAACAACACCGCCCCCAAAACAAATAAGTAAAGAGTTTTTACCTGCATTATTCTCTAATAAAAAATTCCAGCAAGTAAGTGCAGTATCAAGGGTTTTGTATTTTTCTCCCGCAGAAATAGAAAATATATTTGTGCCTTTTAAACCTGTATTCTCTTTTAAAAATAAGGGTAAACAATGCTTTTGTGTGTTTTTATCGCATAAAATAAAAACGTTTGA
>DATHOW010000010.1:0-11887 GCA_035484495.1 Bacteroidia bacterium
GATATAGTCCAGGCATTCATGGGCACATTTATTAGTTTTAAGTTTGTTTTCTTAATTTTATGATTATCGGTTTTTCTTTGTCTTAAATTAATAACAGTTTTAATGCCTATACTGTCTATTAAACCAAAGTTACTGGGTTGCTCACATCTATATAAGCTATCATCTACTCTATATAAATTAGTAAGCCCTGCTACATTTAATTTATAAGCGGGAGCTAAATTCTGGGCTTCAGTATAACTACAACCTAAAAATAAGACATGTAACGCAAAAAATATTTTTAAATAATGTACCATCAAAATTTTAAATCTTGACTTATTATTTTTCCATCGGCCAATTCTATTGTTCTATCAGAAGCTTTGGCGAAATCATTATCATGTGTAACAGCAATAATAGTTTGATTAAACTCTTTTGTTATTTGTTTAAAAATATCAAATACAATTTGTGTGTTTTTGCTATCTAAATTCCCCGTTGGCTCATCGCACATAATTATTTTTGGGTTGTTAATTAAAGCCCTTGCAATGGCCACGCGTTGTTGTTGCCCACCCGAAAGTTTAGAGGCGGGTTTCAAGGCTTGGTCTTTTATCCCCAACATATCTAATCTTTCATAAGCCTGTTGCTCAACCTCTTCGTGCGAAAATTTACCAAGCTTAAGTGCAGGAATCATTACATTTTTTAAACAACTAAATTCAGGCAACAGGTAATGGAATTGAAATACAAAACCAATATTTTTATTTCTAATAGCGGCTAATTTATTAAGATTTTTCCCACTTATTTTTTCTTCATCAATAAATAAATCCCCCTCATACTCAGTATCCATAGTAGATAGTATATAAAGTAAGGTTGATTTCCCACTTCCCGATTTACCTACTAAGGTTAGAAACTCACCACTATATGCTTCAAAAGAAATATCATCCAGTACTTTAAATTTTACCGGATCGTAAAAATATTTACCTACGCCTTTGGTTCTTAAAACTATTTTCTTTTCCATTACTTTCTAAATATAGCTACGGGGTCAACTTTAGATGCTTTACGTGCCGGAATGTATCCTGCAAAAAATGTTACCAATAAACCAACCCCAACTCCTGTCATCGAAACTGAAAACTCAAACTGAATAGGGAAATAGCCTATATCAGCACCAATGTAAATTCTGCTTAAAAGGTTAACTATAATTGCAGCTAACAAAAAACCTATACAGGTGCCAATAACCCCCATAACCATTGCTTCCATAACAAAAATGCGTACTACATCTTTCCCCGAAAAACCATTGGCTTTTAAAATAGCAATATCGTTTAGTTTTTGCGAAACAGTCATGTTAAGTATATTATAAATTCCAAAAGCAGCCACCAACAAAATAGCCCACGATATAAATAGAAACATAACAGCTCGTATTTTTTTTCCTGCTACAAATAACTCATTGGCAGCTTTCCAATCTTCAGTACTATAACCTGTTAACTTGCCTAATACAGTAGCATATTGAACTGCAGCTTCTGGGTCTTTTATCTTAACATAAATGTCAGTAACGTAATTAGGCCCTTCTTCCAACAGTTGTTGTGCGGTTGCCAAATTCATATACGATTTACTTTTATCGGTAACTGCATTACTGCTTTTAAAAAAGCCAACAACCTTCATTAGTTTAATAACCCCAACCGATGATATCACGCTAATATTATCATTCAATTTAATGTTTAGTTTATCAGCTATACCAACTCCTATAATAATTCCGTTAGGCGTATTCAATAATGTTCTCAAATCTCCTACCACCATGGTCGATTGTATATCAAACATGGCATCTGCTTCCATTATGTTTACTCCCCAACCCACACCGGTTAATTGCGATTTACCGTTATTATAAAATATATTGGCGGTAACCATTGGGGCAGCGGCAGTAACTTCTGGCTGATTTTTTATATCATGTAATAATTTACTGGGGTTAATAAGGTTTTTAGAAATATTAGAAATTTTAGGGTTTACAATTACAATCGTCCCTTTTTTTCCTGCCGTATCTTTTGATAAAGGTTTACTTATATCATCTTCTTTATAAACACGTATATGAGGTGTTGTTTTAAAAATAGCATTGTCTGAATATCGATTGGTACCAATAATTAATGTATTCAAGCAAATGTATATGGCAATTCCAATAGAAACTCCGAGCGAGGCAACTATGGTTTGCCTTTTTCGTGTTAAAATGTGCGTAAGTGCTATTTCTGTATTTACGCTTCTCATTAGTGTTGGTCTAAAGTAAGTATCGTGTTTTCATCTATGCCACCTTTAACTTCAACCCATTCGGTTGATACAAATCCTGTTTCTATAATAACCTGTCCTTTGTCTTTTACATTTACTTTGTTTCCATAATCTAAATAGTTTTTAGGGATAACCAGTAAATCCTTCATTTCACTAATTACTATATTAGCTTGTAACTGTGTGCCTGAAATTCTGAAATCCATTTTATCGATAAATTTTACCTTACAATAAAACGATTGCGCCTGACTGTCAAAAGCAGGATAAATTTCGCTCACCACACCATTGTAATTTTTATCCTTATCGGTATTTAATTGAACAATGGCTTTTTGTCCAAGTTTTATTTTTGAAATATTGGTTTCATCAATGTTTAGTTTAGCATATATATCATCTTGTTTACCAATAACAGCTATCACATCTCCTTTACGCACATAATCGCCCAACTGTTTTTGTTTTTGATATACTTTACCACCTACAACTGCTCTAATCTCATTGTTCCCCTGAAAAAAACTATTAATGCCCGATTGTGATTTTTGTATAATAAGCTGCTGGTCGGCCTGTTGTTTTAGTAGATTATAGTTCTCTTGCAAGGCCGTTAAATTTGCTTTTGAGTTTTCATACGCAAGCGAAGCATTTTCATATTCTAGTTTAGAAACACTTTTATCATCATATAATTTTTTATACCTATCAGCCTGTAAGGCATCTTCTTTTAATTTAAGTTTTGCCAACTCTATATTAGCTTCAATCTGCTTAAATGCGGGAGCGTTTGGAGATACATTTGTACCCGCTATAGATAAAAGTGCATTTGCACTCTGTGCATTAAAATCGTTTTGTTTGTTATCAATAACAGCTAGTACGGCCCCTTCTTTTACCGTATCACCTTCAATAAAGTTTAAGGTTGTAATATAGCCCTCGCTCTGTGCGGTAAGGTTATACTGATTTTCGGGCACCAGCACCCCCGATGCAAAAACAGTTTCTGTTATGCTTTTTCTGATGGGTTTTGTTTCAGTAGATTTTTTACCACAGGAGTTTAGCATCACTAATCCTGAAATAATGATTGCTATTTTAATATAATTTTTCATTTTATGCTGTTATTAATGTCAATTTTAGACTTTGTGTACATAAGGTTTGCTAAAGAACTGCTGGCATTAAAACGACTTATCAGCATATCATTAAACGCTATCATCAATTTATCAAAGGGTAGGATAGATTGACTATACTGATTAAACGCCATCCTATAATTATCTTCTTTTAACTTAGCTATTTGCTGATTAGCTAAAAATTGCGAATATGCTTTTTCATAATCTAAATGCAACTGATTATTAGCAATATCATTTTGAAGCTTGCTATGATTCATATTAATTAATGCTGTTTGATAATTTATCTTAGCATTTTTTGATGAAAGAAGATGATTTACATCGGGCAGAAAAAAAGTAACCTTTGCCCCAAAGTAAGCTGAATTAAGCCATTTATTATTAGGATTACCATCAAAAAACTGATTAACACTATTTTGATAATAGGAATTAGAATATAAAAGAGAAATGACAGGTAAGTTATATAATCTGTTTGTTCTTAAATCCGCTTTAGCATATTCCATTTGCAATATGTTTGCTTTTATTTGTAATTGCGAACCGGCATCCATATCAGGCGTAAATTGCTGGTTGTAATTCAATTCATCTTCAATGCCAATTTTCGTACCCATAGGCATTTCACACAAAATTTTTAAACTGTTGTACTGCTGTTCTAACGAAATTTTTAACTGATTTAATTTATCCTGTAAAGTAAGTTTGCTAACTGTAGCATCGTTTACATCTTGTTGTCTTACCAGGCCTTGTGTAAACTTGTTACTTACTATTTGCAGTAAAGTGTCTGTTGCTGATAGGTTTTTAGTGGTTATTTCAACTTGCTCTTTAAACGAGCAAATGTTATAATAACAAGCTGCTATTGATTCATGCAGTGATTTTTTATTCAATAAATTAGTAGTAGCTGTTAACTCTTCATTAATATTGGCAGTTTTAACCTGCGACCATGCACCTGGGTTTATTAAATCAATTTGAGGAGTGATATTAAAATTACTTACATACTGTTGTCCTAAAGTTACTTTTGCAAAACTTCCTGGTTTGGTGCCGGGTAAAATCCCTCCAGGAAAAAAACTTACAGGTAAAGTAGTGTTATCGGTTAAACTAAATGTTATAGGATTGCGTAAATTAATCACATTGGCAAGTGCAGCAATTTTTTGATATTTGGCAAGCAAAGCCTGCTGATAATTAGTTTTTGCAATCGAACTGTTCTTATCTGCATAAGCATATAAAGAATCGAGTTTGGTAAACTTTACTTCCGTTTGGGCATTGGCAGTTATAAAACCAAGCAGACAAACCAAATATGTAATTATAGTCTTCATTTTACTTTTGATATTGCTTTTAGCCATTTAGGTATCAGTATTTTTCTTTGCTCCATTAACTTATTAAAATCATCCTGTTTTAACCCACCTACACTACTAAGTATAGGGCGTCCTACAAACGGAAACACAATCATGCCTATTAAATTCATAATAAAATGGAGTGGGGGGATAGGGGCTATTTTACCCTCTTTTACCTCTTGTTGAAACTGTTTTATAAAATAAGAATTTGAGAGAATCTCCTTCTGGTTCATTTTTAAAATTAAGGCTTCTGGGTTGTTACGTATTTCGCTTAGTATAAATAAAGGAATATCGGGCTGATTGATTAATAAATCAATATAACTACTTACTAGAGTTTCAATTTTGGTTTCTAAAGTAGTTTTTTCGTCATTTAAAAAACTTACGATATTCTGACGAAAACCATATAGACTTTCTATCATTATAATATCAAAAAGTTTTTCCTTGCTTCTAAAATAGTAGTTAAGCAAAGCTAGATTTATGCCTGCTTCATCTGCAATATCTCTTGTACGTGTTGCTGCATAGCCTTTTTTATGAAAAATAATCCGCGCGGCATTTTTTATTTTCTCTTCGGTAGAAGGGTCAACGGCAGGGTTTATTTTGGATTGTTTTTTCATAATCTAAAACAAATTTAAAACTATTTTTTTGATTTAAACAAATAATTTAATCAAATGATTAAAAATTATAATAAATAACACATTTCCAATAATTTAAGATGTCAATAATCGTATATAGTAAATAGGGAAAACAAAAAAGACCTTTCAATCGAAAAGCCTTTTTGCTTCATTTTAGGTTCAATTAAAATTGAAATTTAAAAACTATAGAACCTCTTTGGGTTTCAAACTTATCATCGGGGCTAAATTTAGCTTGTAATGCTGCCTGGCGTGCTTTAGATTTTAACACACTACTAGATGTAGTTGTTCCTTTACCTGTTGGGTCAGCATCAATTACATTACCCTGTTTATCAACCGTAATATAAACTACCACAATCCCTTCTTCTTTACCATCGCTAACTTTTGGTGGTGGTACTAATATTTTTCTGCCCTTTAAATTAAAACCAGATCCTCCGGGCCCATTACCATGTCCTACACCATCAGGATTATTACCCGTGCCACCTTTACCATGTGTATCTGGGTTTCCATCAGGTGAGCCTTCGTTTCCTGCCTGCCCCGAATTCCCATCTCCACCCCCTTGTGCTTTGTTTTTATTTTTGGTGTAGGCTTTTAATAAATTTTTGGCGGCAGCTTCTTCCTCTTCTTTTTGTATTTCTTCCTTAGTTTTAGTTTGTGTTATAACTGTTTGGTTATTTTTTATTTTAGGGCTATTTTCTTTCTTCTCTAAAACTGCTTCTCCTGTTTTAAAATCTTCCTCTTTGGCATCACTTTCTTCTGCTTTAGCAGTTGAACTTTTATCTACCACTACACTAGTAGCATCACCAATAGCTGGCCCCTCTACATTACCCGTACCTTCATTATATATTCCAAAGTTAATTTCCTCACCTCCATCAGCTGCCATAGGAAATGGCGGGTTTGGTATCATAATTTTAAATAGAAATAAAAAAAGAAAAAGTAATCCAACAATCAACAGCGTCAATAAAGCCGCGGTAGCTTTATCCTTTTTATTATTTTGTTGTGCGGTTATCATGTTACTTAGCGTTAGTTGGCTTAGTAGCTAATACAGGTTTACACTTTAACCTATCGCATATCTGTAAAATATCTACCTCGTCTTGTATCGATAAATCTTTATCCAAGTGCATAACCAAAACCGGCTCTACTTTCCCTTTAATTTTGTCAGCAATTACACTTTCTATGTTAGATAAGGTTACCTCATGATTATCAACAAAGTACTTCCTATCTGCAGTAACGGCAAGGTGTACCGGTTTATTGTTTTTGCTGATGTCTTGTCTTGGTTTTGAACTTGCAAGGTTTACCTTAATTGAATTGGGGCTAACCATAGTTGACAGTATTAAAAAGAAAAGCAATAAGAAGAACATAATGTCATTCAACGAATCAGTAGAAACCTCGGCTTCTCTATGTTTGCGACGTAAACTCATAATTTTATTTTTTAGAATTTAATTATTTACGAAGGCTCGTTTAAAATGTCTAAAAACTTCATTTTAGTCTCTTCCATTCGATGAGCTAATTTATCCAATTTAGTATTTAGCCAATGGTAAGCTACAAATGCAAGTACACCAACAACCAAACCGCTGGCAGAACTAATCATTTTTTCGTACAAGCCGGTTGATATAGCACTAATTTCAACGGTACCTATTAAGGCTATTTCATAAAATATTTTTACAACCCCAATAATGGTTCCTATAAAACCAAACATAGGTGCTATACGACCTGTAATATTTAAAATATTTAGTTTTTTCTCTAAATTCCCTAATTGTACCGAAGCACCTTCTGTCATAGCTTCACGAATTTCAGCTACCGGTTGCCCAATACGGCTTATTCCTTTTTCTAACATAAAAGCCTCAGGCGTATTTTGCCCCTGGCACATTGCTTTTGCCGATTGTAAATTGCCTTGTTTTATTAAACTTTGTAAGCCTGTTAACAAGCCATCATTTCTCTTAGAAGCTTTGCTTATAACAATCAGCCTTTCAATTAAAACATATATACTTAAGATGAATAAAAATCCCATAGGAATCATCATTGGCCCACCTTTCATTACCATTGATAGTAAATTAAAACTATCCGGAGGAAGCGCTGCTGCCTGAGGTGCTGCAATTGATGCTACTTGATGACTTGTGTCTGCTACAGCCGTTGTAACTGTTTGTACCGCTTGTGTTGCGGCCGATGATGTTATTTGCAATAATGTGTACATACAATTTTTTTGCTAAGTTAGTTTATGCTTAACGGTCTAATTTCTGCCTAAAAACTGTTTTTAAACAACTCTTTGTTAGTTGATAAGCGAATTTAGAACTCGGGACTTATTTTATATATAGATTATAACGCCTGTCGGGTAGGTTTATTATCTTTACACAGCAATAATAAAACGTGGCGGTAAAACTTACATTTTTAGGAACAGGAACTTCACAAGGCGTACCGCTTATTGGCTGCGAGTGCAAAGTATGTCAATCTACCGATTTAAAAGATAAGCGTCTCCGTACATCAGTGCTAATAGAGCATATCAATAACAAATTTGTTATTGATACCGGGCCCGATTTTAGGCAACAAATGCTTAGAGAAAAAGTCAAAAATCTTAATGCTGTAATTTTTACCCACGAACATAAAGACCATATTGCGGGCTTGGATGATGTGCGAGCTTTTAATTTTTTGCAGAATAAACCAATGGATGTTTATGCTACAGAGCGTGTGCAAAATGCCGTTAAGAAGGAGTTTTCCTATATTTTTTCGGATGAAAAATATCCCGGCATTCCAAAAATAAATTTACACACTATAGCTGCCGATAATTTTACAATTGATAGCACCACTTTCATTCCAATTGAAGTAATGCATCATAAAATGCCGGTAAAAGGTTTTAGAGTTGAAGGCATTACGTACATAACTGATGCCAATTTTATTTCTGCCGAAGAAAAGAAGAAAATAAAAGGCTCTGAAATTATTATCATAAATGCCCTTAGAAAAGAAGAACATATTTCTCACTATACATTTAAGCAAGCCATTGATTTAATGTTTGAGTTAGAGCCTAAGCGAGCTTATTTTACGCACATTTCCCATCAATTGGGCTTGCATAAAGAAGTAATGAACGAGTTGCCCGATTGGATAGAGCTTGCTTATGATGGACTTACCGTAGAGGCTTAGTTAGTCTATAAAAACAACATCATCTAAACTTAAATTCATTGCTTTAAAAAGCGTTTCAGCTTTTAATAAGCATTCATTCCATTCTTCTTCCGGATTGCATTGTGCAGTAATGGCACTCCCCACATGAAACGATAACCGCTTTAATTTTTTGTTATAAAGAATAGTTCTAATCACCACACAAAAATCAAAATCTCCATTTTCATCTACAAAACCCATTGCACCTGAATAAATGCCTCGCGGAGAAAGCTCATATTTTTTTATTAGCTCAATGGCTTTTAATTTAGGTGCACCCGTCATAGAAGCAGGAGGGAAGGTAGCTGCAATTATATTGCTAAGGCTGACGTTTTCTTTTAATGTACAATTAACTGTGCTCAGCATTTGATGCACATTTTTAAATGTATGTATGCCAAACAATTCACTTACAACAACACTTCCTTTTGTCGCAACCTGTGATAAATCGTTCCTAGCTACATCAAGCGCCATCACATTTTCGGTTTGTTCTTTAAGACTGTGCTGTAAAGCGTTTTTAATTTTGAGGTCTTCTACTGCATCAGCACTTCTACGAGCTGTGCCCTTCATGGGCTGACTAATAAGTACATTGCCTTTTTTCTGAATAAACCTTTCGGGGCTTGCGCAAATAATATAATCATCCCCGGCTTTTAGCAACTGGGCAAATGGTGCTTCGGTAAGTTCATTTAGCTTTTTAAATACTTGTTGTGGGTTAATAACCGCATCTTCACAAAAAAATTCTATACAGTAATTAATTTCATAAATGTCTCCTCGCTTAATGTGTGCAAGTAATTTATTTACGTTTTCAATATATTTTTGTTTAGATAACCTGCATTGAACTGTTCTAATTTTAGTGGCAGCATTATTTCCCTCATTCGAAACAGGTTTTGCTTCTATTTGTTTTCCATCTTCAAATAAAAATAGGGTATAGGGCATCAATAATAAATATTAGTCTTCTTTGTCAAAATCTAACTTGCCACCCCAAAAACGCATTTGTTGCAAAGTCCATTGCTTACGGCTTTGCACATAACTACCACCTACATTTCTACCATACACACGCGGGTTAGGCAATAAGCAAGCTAAAATAGCGGCTTCTTCTCTGTTAATTTTTGCTGCCGATTTTTTAAAATAATGCTGAGATGCCGCCTCTGCACCATAAATGCCATCGCCAAACTCAATCACATTTAAATAAACTTCCATAATACGCTCTTTGCTCCAGGCGGTTTCTATCAATAATGTAAAGTAAGCTTCAAAACCTTTACGTACATAAGTTCTGCCATTCCATAAAAAAACATTCTTTGCCGTTTGTTGCGATATAGTACTGCCTCCTCTAATTTTTTTACTCTTTTCGTTATTCAGCATGGCTTTTTTCAATGCTTTAAAATCAAAACCGTAGTGCAATAAAAAGTTTTGGTCTTCGGTACAAACTACTGCCAGTTGCAAATGAGAAGATATTTCCTCCAGTGGCTTCCAGTCTTTTGACAGTCTCATGCTTTTACCATCCTGTTTTTGCTCCACACAGCGTATAAGCATAAGTGGTGTTACCGGCACAGGCACAAAACGGTAAAGTAGGGTAGTGGCAATAGATAGAATTAAAAACCCAACAATAAACTTTAATATGATTTTTAGCACCCTCCTTATCATACTGCTAAAGTATTTGCTACTTTTGAAATGATTTAGGGTTAATTAAAATTCTTTTCAACAAAAAACTATGATTAAAAAATATTGGATTACAGGATTGGTGGTCTTGACTTTAATTTTGGTGGCGCTTTACCAGTATCAAAAATACCGCGTGGCACCTAAGCAGGATATTGTAAACATGGTTTGCAACGATACGTTGGGTAATCCTATAAACATTTCATCTTTTAAGAATAAAAAAATAATTCTTACGTTTTTTGCTACCTGGTGTGGTGATTGTTTACGCGAAATGAAACAGCTTGATGAAACCATGAAAAGCAATCTTAAAGATGTACAAGTAATTGCCATTAGCGATGAACCGATGGAAAAAATCACACACTTTGCACAGAAAAAGAAATATAATTACACTTTTTTACAATTACCAAAACCTTTCGCAAGCATTGATATATATGCAATTCCGGTTACATATTTAATTAACGAAAAAGGCGAGGTTGTTTATTCTAAAGTAGGGGCTATTAATTGGAAAGACCCTGCCGTTATTTCTTTTGCTGAAGAGAGTTTTAAATAGCAAAGCACATAATGGAGTAGGTACAATTAAAAGAAAAACCTAACTTTATATGTATTATGGCACACAACCATTCACATCATAACCATACTGTTAGTAATGTAAACAAGGCTTTTGTAATTGGCATTGTTTTAAATGCTGCATTTGTTGTGGTTGAGTTTACAACTGGCATTTATACCAACTCATTAGCATTACTATCAGATGCCGGACATAATTTAAGCGATGTTGCAACACTTGTTTTATCTCTGTTTGCTTTTAAAATAGCTAAAAGAAAAGCTACAGAAAGATATACCTATGGTTTTCATAAAGGCACCATTCTTGCTTCGTTAGTTAATGCGGTTATTTTACTCATAGCGGTTGGAAGTATCGGTTGGGAGGCTATTCAGCGTTTTATACACCCCGAAGAAACGCAGGGTAAAATAATTAGTATAGTCGCTGCTATTGGCATTGTTGTAAATGGAGTTTCAGCTTTATTCTTTTTTCGAAATAAGGATAGGGACTTAAATGTAAAAGGTGCTTATTTGCATTTATTTGCCGATATGTTGGTGTCGGTTGGTGTTGTTATTGCAGGGCTAATTATTTTTTATACCGATATCAAATGGATTGACCCGCTCATTAGTCTACTTATTATGTTAGTTGTATTATACAGCTCTTGGGGCTTACTTACCGAAAGTTTGCGTTTATCATTAGATGCTGTTCCTGCTGATATAAACGTAGATAAAATTAAAGTCGAAGCGCTAAAAGTTAATGGCGTGAAAGAAATTCATCATATACACGTTTGGGCTATGAGTACAACTAGAAATGCTATGACAGCCCATCTTATTTTAGAGGAAAACTTAAACCAAAAACAAATTGCTGAAATAAAACATACACTAAAGCACGAACTTGAACATCTAAATATTCAGCATGTTACATTAGAAACCGAGAGTGTAAACTGTAAAGAAAAAGACTGCTAGGTTTTAGCAGTCTTTCCTGAAAATCACCTAAATAAAAAAGTATTACAATTCAAATTTAATGCCTTGTGCTAAAGGCAAAGTTGTACCATAGTTAATGGTGTTGGTTTGACGGCGCATGTATATTTTCCATGCATCCGATCCACTTTCTCTGCCACCACCGGTTTCTTTTTCACCACCAAAAGCTCCACCAATTTCAGCGCCCGATGTACCAATATTTACGTTTGCAATTCCGCAATCAGAACCCGACACCGCTAAGAATTTTTCTGCTTCGTGTAAACTTCTGGTCATAATAGCACTC
>DATHOW010000011.1:0-4491 GCA_035484495.1 Bacteroidia bacterium
CTATACAGGGCAATTTGTACCCAATGCAAATTTGTTAGACAAATTAGATATTTATGTGGGCGAAGCTTATTTAACTAACCTAATGGGCGATACTGTGGAGTATATGCTTAACATGCCTATTGATGTTATGCAGCGTGTAAAAAATATTCCGGGTGTGCTTTCCGTTGTAAAACGTAACCAGCCTGCTGGTCAGTACGACGCACACATCTTTCCGCATAACCCCGCTTACCCTTGGAACAATGATAACTTTGGCCCACTAACACTGCCTAAAAAAGGAGCAACCATACATGTAGATACGGCAAATATTTGCTTGTACGATAGAGTTATACAAGTGTATGATGGAAATAAACTCGAAGTTAAAAACGAAAAAGTTTTCATCAACGATGTAGAAACCGATAGCTACACCTTTAAACAAGATTATTATTTTATGATGGGCGATAACCGTCAAAACTCAGCCGACTCACGCTCATGGGGTCTTGTGCCTTATGATCACGTGGTAGGTAAACCAATATTTATTTGGTTTAGCATGAAAGATGCTGATAAAAATCAGGTATCGGGCAAAGGAGTTGTATCATCATTATTTAAAAACTCTAAAGAGGGCAAATATCGTTGGGAGCGTTTCTTTACTTATGTAACCGATGATGGCATTTCTAAATCGTACTTCGCGTATTTTGTAGGCATCGTAATTATTTGGGTGGGCTATAGCCAGTACCGAAAAAGAAAAGAAAAAAAATCAGCCGCATAAATTATGCCCATACTAAAAAAATATAACCTTAAAACGCTTGTAGCTTGCCTAGCTGCAAGCGTTTTTGTTTTTTTAGTTTGCAAGTTTTATGTAATAGATATAGCGCAGGTTACTTCGCTATCTATGTCGCCGGCCGAGCGCCAAAACAAATGGGTGTTTATTCGTCCTTATACTTTTTTGTCTTCAGAAATTAAGCGCAATGATATTGTTCAATTAGCCTTACCCATTAACGATGCCGATTCAGTTACCAAAATAGATTTACTGTTTAAGCGCATCGTTGCCCTGCCACACGATACCGTAAGCATTAACCAATCGGTACTATATGTAAACCACGAAAAAATTTCGTTAAACAACGATTTGCTGCACAACTACATTATAAAATTTAAGCAACAAAAAGATACCGCCTTATTTGCCCAAGAAACCATCACCGAAAAATATTTGGTTGACGATAGTTGTGTGTACATAGTTACACTAACCAATGCCAAATTTTTTGAGTTAAAGGGCAAAGGAGTTGCCGTGCAGGAGAATGCCGAAGATTCGGGTTTGTACGATGAAAACATTTTTCCCCAACAACCAAAAATAAAATGGAACAAAGATTTTTTTGGCCCCCTTTACGTTCCGCAAAAAGGCGATACACTGCGTTTAGATACAATCAACATAGCCCTTTATAAAAAGCTAATTTCTGTTTTCGAAAAAAACACCCTCGAAATAAAAGATAGTATAATTTTCATCAACCAGCAAGAGGTAACTTATTACATTGTCAAACAAAATTATTATTTCGTTATCGGCGATAATTTTGACAACTCCATCGACTCCCGCTACTGGGGCTTCATTCCCGAAAGTGCCATCCGCTCAAAATTAATAAAGTAATTCTTCTTGTCATTGCGAGGGCTCTGCCCGTGGCAATCTCCTCTTCCTGTCATTTCGAAGGAGGTTACGACTGAGAAATCTGTTACTAATGCTAACTCCCTTATCGCTATTATCACCAACAAAAAATAACTCCAAATAAAAATCCCCATCAAAATATTTTGATGGGGATTTTTAAAATCAATTACTTCATTTACTAATTTCCAATAACCGTTAGTTTAAATGTTTGCGGCGTGTTATTAATAGTTGCCCTAATAAAATAAACACCCTTGTTTAATTGCAGCGCACTTAAATTTATTTTTAAACTTTGCTTGCCTTGCGGTATATGTTCGTTACAAAGTGTGGCAACTTTATTACCTGTTATATCATATAGCGTAGCACTTACAAGTGATGGGGTGTTGTTTGTAAAGTCTATGTATGTAACATCGCTGGCAGGGTTAGGGTACACTTGTATGTTACCCGTGTTAGCTTTGCTTACAGTAATTATACCAACTGTGCTGGCAGTTGTATCAACATAAATAGTAGTTGAGTCAACATGGTAGTTATTGTTTATGCTATTTGTATCAGCGGTAGATATAACCACATTGCGTACACTATCCATTCCGTAGTTAGGTATATCAACATAAATTTTATAGCTGCCTGTGTCAACATGATTAAACACATACTGTCCGCTATCGTTAGTTGTAGTACGTGCAGCACATCCACCACCCGGGTTTCTGCCTAATTTCACATCTATCCCCCTTATTGGTGCACCCATCACACTATTATGTCCTCCGTTACCTAAACGATGCGCAAAGCTTGGGTCTTTATATATAGTACCCGATATAGTTCCGTGTCCGGTTGGGGTTATTATTTTAATTGCGGTTATAGATAAAGTATCGTTAACCGATGTACAAGCATGATGCACCACCGTAGCCGAATCCCATTGATAAGCATTTAAGTTTACAGGGTTTGTGTAATAAGTGCCAACAAAAGTTGGGTAGGTAAAACTATCAGGCACAGCTTTTATATAATAATTTCCATAAAATAAATTAGGAAACGTAAAGTAACCTGCCGGCGTTGCATTAAGCGTATATGTATTTGTACTATCGGCAACACCCACATGGTTTGCTTTTTGCTTAAATAAATAAACCTGTCCTTTAATTAATCCGTTACCGTTGTTTGGGTCTTTTATCAAGCCCGATAAACTGTCTGCTAAGTTTACATTAACATTAACTCCGTTTGATGATATAGAAACACATTTTGTTGTAGTATCTGTAACTGTTAAATAAGCATATACAGGCGGTAATTGGTTAACACCCCCTGTGGCATCAGTAAACGTAGCCACCGTGGGGTTTCCGGTAAAAGTATAACTGGTACTGCTAATACAATTCCAGCTATACATATAACTTGGTTTTGGGTTAGCTATGGTAGCTTTAAGTGTATCGGGTTGCCCTTGGCACACGGTGTACAAACTGGCAAATAAAGTATCAATAATAGGCGGCTGATAAATGGTAATGTTATGTGATATAGAATCTACAAACGATGTAGTATCCGAGGTGCCATAAGCCAAAAGTTTTACAGTTGACAACCCTACTCTCGGAAAAAAATAACTAAGCGGACTTCCGTGCCCAACTAAAGTATCATTTACAAACCATTTAAAGTACGATGCATTGGCAGATGTGCTGTAAAATTTCACCGTGTTTCCAACACAAGCTCCATAAGCAGCTGTATCAACAAAGCTAGCCACCGGTAAGCCTAAAGCACCAATGGTGCCGTTTACAAAATTGCTATCTAAGCTAGTAGTCAAAAAACCTGCCCCATAAATTTTATTATTAAATAATTCAAAATTTACATATTTATCAGTATAGCTGGCTTCTATATAAGTGTTCCCCGATGAGTGATGTAAACCGGCACTTTTTGTATAAGCGTAAATTTGTGGACGGTTACTAATGTCATAAACCTGCAGCCACAATTTACCCAAAGCCGATTTCATGCTATTAACTCCATAGCTCCAGTTATTTGTTATAGCCGCTTCGTTAGCGTTTGTGCCTATATAGCCTGCCCAGGTTGGTGCGTTGCTGTTATCAGTAGTGTACATAACCGGTATTTGACAAGCCGGATACCCACCTATCGATATTAATAAAGTATCTGTATTATGTGTTTCAAATTTATTAAAGTAATGTGTAGTTGTTGTGCCTAAGCCTAAATTGGCAAACACAGTACTTATGCGCGTTATGGTGTCCCAGTTGCTGCCATCTATCGTGCTTAGTATATTCGAGTAAGTGTTAAAGTTAGCGTCAGTAATGGTTGTTGTAATGTATAAACGGTTTTTCCAAACAATGGCATCATTAACGGCATTAATTTGCGAGCCTGCCGAAAACCTGCCTGCATTAACCCAATGTGGGTTACTTACCGATGATTTGTAAATAGATGACATAAAAGTACTATTACCGTTTTGATTGGGATTTATAAACGCATAAATGCTATCATTAGTTCCCATAGGCGAAAACAAAGCCAAGGCACCTATTGTTGAGGCAGTAGCAAGTTTATTAACACTAGCTGCGGCTGTATCATAATGTATGGTATCGTGTATGGCATAAGTAGTTCCGTTAAATCGGTACACTTGTGGTGTCGCACCATTATTACCGTTAGCACCTGTGCTAATAAACATAAGGTTATTATTAGCTACAGCACCGCATATAAAATCGCCCATGTGTACTGCGCTATAAAAACCGGGATCTTCTGTAAACGTAGTTCCGTTGGCCGACGAAAATATGCGTAAAGCATCTTTGTTAACGGCATTTTGCACCCCATTGGGGTTAGCTAATCTACCTAATGAGGGCGGCGTGCTATCTCCACCTACATAAAGCTTTCCTTTAAAAACTTTTATAAAATCA
>DATHOW010000012.1:0-3247 GCA_035484495.1 Bacteroidia bacterium
TGGTATGTTTAACTCATTGTAAACATCATCCATTAATTTAACCAGTTCAATTTCGTTTATTAATGAGTTACTGCCAATAATATCAGCATCACATTGGTAAAACTCGCGGTAACGACCTTTTTGTGGTTTATCGGCACGCCAAACAGTTTGCATTTGAAACCGCTTAAACGGGAAAGTAATTTCGTGTTGGTGCATAACTACATAACGAGCAAAAGGCACTGTTAAATCGTAACGCAAAGCACGCTCAGTTAAAGTAGTTGTGTTTCTGGCGCTATCAAGACTTGATTGAAACTCACTTAACAACTTATCTTTTTCTTTACTTTCGTGTATGCGCGAGTTTAGTATTTTAAATAAAAGCTGATCTCCCTCTTCGCCATATTTGCCTGTAAGCGTAGTTAGATTTTCCATGGCGGGGGTTTCAATTTGCTCAAAACCATACAGATGAAAATATTTTTTAACAATATCAAAAATGTAATTACGACGAGTCATTTCTGTTGAAGAAAAGTCTCTGGTGCCTTTTGGTATAGAGGGTTTCATATTGTTATTTTAAGCTGGGCGAAATTACTAAATAGATGTGATATTTTAGGATGCGATATTTTTATGAAATATATTCTCTTTTTTACTAATTTTCCGAACGAATTAGACAGCATAGAATGAAGCAAGACATTATTACCAAGTTAGAACATCTTTTAGAGGAAGATATCAATACGGCAGCTACGCAAATAAAAACTATTCAGCGTGAGTATGAAGAAGCTTTCTCAAAAGAGATGGAAGCCGCTAAACAAAGCTTTACAGATGAAGGTGGGCGTGCGCGTGATTTTGTATATACCAAATCAAAAGAAGACGAAAAAATTGTTGAGTTGTTTGATAAATTCCGCAAACTAAAAAAACAACAAACCGATAAACTACAAGCTGAGCAAGAAAAGAATCTTGAGATTAAAACGGCTATTATTCGTGATATAAGCGACCTGTCTAAACTGGAAGTTAATGTTAGCGGGGCTATAAAAAAACTGCACGAACTACAGGCAAAGTATAAAGAAACAGGTAATGTACCTGCTGCCAAGCATAAAGATATACTTACTGAATACAACAAAGTAGTTGACACGTTTTACTTTGGGTTAAACCTTTACAAAGAATCGCAAGAGGTTGATTTAAAAAAGAATTTTGAAGCGAAAACTGTTTTATTGGAGAAAATTACGAAACTACTTGCATCTGAAAACATTAAAGATGTAGAACGTACTATTAAGGTTTTCCGTAACGAATGGGAAGCTACAGGTGCTGTGCCACAAGATAAGTGGTTTGCTATGCGCGAAGATTTTAAAAAATTAAACGAGCAGGTAAACAAAAAAATACAAGATTTTTACGGAGAGAAAAAAGAGCAATTAGGGCAAAATCTTGAAGTTAAAAAACAACTGATTGAAAAAGCAAAACATTTGATTAGTGAAACTCCTCGTACCGAAAAAGAATGGGAACAAAAAACCAAAGCCTTACTTGATATACAAAACGAATACAAAGAAGCAGGACATACTGATAAACAAGCCGGTGATGATGTTTGGAAAGTGTTTAGAGAAGTGTGCGATGGTTTTTTTGAGAAGAAAAAAGAGTTTTATGAGCAGGCGAAAGAACGTTATACACAAGCCAAGCAAAAGAAATTAAAATTAATTGAAGAAGCTGCTGTTTTAAAAGATAGTACCGATTGGCAAAAAACAACCGAAAAAATAATGAGCCTGCAACAGCAGTGGAAACGCTTGCCAAATGCACACCCTAAAGATGAGCACAAAATGTTTGAGCAGTTTCGTGCCGTGTGCAATCATTTTTTTGAAGCTAAGCGTAATCAGTTTGCGGCACAAAATGCTGAGTTAGAAAACAATGTACAACATAAAGAAACCATTATACAAAACTTGCATGGTTTTGTTCCAAGTGGGAATGCCGAAAACGATGTTACTACTTTAAGAGAATTTACCAAACAATGGCAAGAAAGCGGGCAAGCACCTGCTGCTGAACGTAAACGTTTAAATGATGCTTTTTATAATAAGTTGGAAGAGTTTTATGGGGCTGTTGCCGGAGATGAAACTGAAAAAGGTTTAATTAAATACAAATTAAAACTTGAGCGTTTAGAGGTTTCTGAAAACGGACGCGACCTTTTATTAAAAGAGAACGATTTTATTAGAAAACACATGAACGAAATACAACAACAAGTAAACGTTTATGAAAACAACATGGGGTTCTTTAAAAATGCAAAAACCAAAAACTCTATGATGATTGATTTAGAAAATAAAATTGCAGCTGAAAAAGCTAAGATTGATGAGTGGAAGAAAAAACAGCTATTGGTAAAGAATTTATTAAATAAAGAAACTAAGCCTGCTTAACAAGGGCTTCCCTACTATTTGTATATTAAAAACCTTCAATTAATGGTTGAAGGTTTTTTTTATGCCCAAATTGTTAAAATAGTCGGTTATTTTCCGTAAAATTGTTTAACAAACCCTGTTGTATGAAAAAACTTTTATCATTTCTATTTATAATGACTATATCGGTAACTTATTCTCAAAAACAAGTTTCTCGAGATACTTCTAAATGCCTCACTATTACGGGTAATTTTGATGGAACAGTAAAAGACTTGGAAGGCACTTATAAGGCTAAACTTATGAGAGACAATAAGGTAATTGAAGAACAAAATTTAAGCGTTAAAAAATCGTTTGAGTTTACTTTGCGTAAAAACATGCTTTATGCTATTAAGGTTGAAAAAGAAGGTTATATCTCAAAAATACTAAGCATTTCCACCAAAATGTCTGATAAAATAGAAGTAGATAGCCCTTATAAATTCAACTTTGAAACTAACTTAATCAGTCAGGAATTGTATGGGCATTTTAATGATGATGATGTAGATTTTCCGGTTGCCTTGGTTAGCTATGGCAAAAAATGCGATTGTTATGAATATAATAGAGAATATACAGCCAAGTTGATTAACCGAATGTATACCAATTTATTATTTGGTAGCGGCACCAATTAAATTTTTTAATTCTTATTCTGTTTAAAAATCTAATTATTGTACCTTTGGCCTTTCTTTAAATTATGAGTGTTTACGATAAATACGAAGCCGTAATAGGGCTTGAAGTTCATATGCAGTTGCTTACTAAAAGCAAAATGTACTCTAATGATAGCGCAGAATATGGAGGTTTGCCTAATACGCACGTTAGTGTTATAACCTTAGGTCACCCGGGTACTTTACCTAAAGTAAACAAAAAAG
>DATHOW010000013.1:0-24431 GCA_035484495.1 Bacteroidia bacterium
GTTACCAATGTTGTTGTACGAAACCGAAATGCCTTTTTTATCATTAATGGCTTCGCGTAGTTTTAGGGAAGCGAAATAATTTTTTAGGGCTTCGGCATAGTTGCCTTGTTTTTCGTACACGTTGCCTATGTTGTTGTAAGAGGCTGCCATGCCTTTTTTAAACGATAAACTTTGTGCAAGTGCCAAGCCTTGTTTGCCGTAGGTTAAACTTTTATCGTACTGAGAAATTAAATCGTACTCCCAACAAAGTTGATTAAGATGAATTACTTTTACAGTATCCTCTTTATCAATTTTTAGCAGGGCAGAAACAGAATCGATATTGGTGTTTTGCGCAAGCATACAAGTACCGATGAAAAAGAAAAGAAGGCTTAGGTTGTTTTTCATTAACCTGTTTAAGCTGGTGGCAATATATTTTTCGGACGTGATGAGGGCGGTTTGTATGCGTTTGGCATAGCGAATGCTATCCATTACTTCTTTGTTTTTTTCGTGCAACTCATGGTAGGCTTCATCAACTAACACTTTTTGTTTTTCGATGATTTGTTTTTGTCGATGGGTTACGCGAAACCTGTTATACATAAACACTGCAAAAATAACTACCGATAAAAGCAAACCTACAACAGCATACATTATTACGCGTTGCTTTTGTTTTGCTTGAGCGTGGATGGCATCGAGTTTTTCTTGTGCGGCTTGGGTGGCCAATTCTTTCTTTTCGAACTCGTATTGCATTTGCTTTTGTATGCTTGCCTTGCGGGTTTCGGTGTTGGTTATGCTATCGCGATAGATGATGTATTGCTTGTAATGCAAATAGGCTCCTGCGCTGTTACCTGTGGCACTATCTATTTGCGCCAGCAGATGTTCAGCATTGCGTATACGTTCTACATAACCAATTTCTTTAGCCAGAGTAAGCGATTGGTTTGCATGTGCGAGTGCTTGCGCATTGTTTTTTTGTTTTAAATAAATAGTGCCCACGCCATAAAGAGCCGATGCCATGCCGGGCTTGTTGTTTATTTGCTGTTCTATTTTTAAGCCTTGGGTATAGTAATTTAAAGCCTCGGCTAGCTGACCTGTTTTGCGATAGATGCTGCCTATGTTATTTAATGCATTGGCTATGCCGCGCTTATCATCTATTTCGGTATTTATTTTTAAACTTTGGTAATAATTATCTAAGGCTTGTTGTGTTTGCCCCAGTAAATTATAGGCGCTGCCCATATTGTTTAACGAGTAGGCTATGCCTTGCTTATCGTTTATTTGTTGTTGTATTTTTAAACCACGACTATAATAATTTAATGCCTGCAGTAATTGCCCCTGGCTATTATAAATAAAACCTATGTTGTTTAGTGATGTGGCTATGCCATCTTTGTCGTTTAGTTTTTCTTCTATTTTTAAACCTTGCGTGTAAAAATTTAATGCCTCTTTTACTAAGCCTTGTTTGCTGTACATAAAGCCTATATCGTTTAGGGCTAATGATTTTTTTAGCAGCAGGGCATCTTTGTATTTATTATCGGTGGTTTTTGCAATTAAATCATCAACTAATTGAACGGCGGGTTTTGCGTAGGACAGAATATCTGCTTCGTTGCACTGCTCGCTTAACTCTACTAGTAAACGAAGTTTAACGGTATCGTGTTTGGCGTTTTTAAGAAGGAGGGCAAGTGAATCTACCACGGGGTTTTGGGCAAGCAAAACACGGCTAATAAAAATAAACAGAAATAGCAGGTGTTTTTTCATACGAGGGCAAACGCTAGCTAAAGATATAAAATTATTTTACTGTGCTGCGTTAGAGATTAAAGAGAAAAGCCCACAACCGTAATAGGCGAGGACTTGTAACGGAAAGCCCGACGGCGTTATGCTAATTAAAAATTGTACAATAATTGCAAGTTAAGTCCAAATGTGTTGTAACTATTGTTGTGGTATACGCTGTAATTAAAAACGGGGGCTATATTTATGCTTAGGTGCTTTACCGGGTTAATTAAAAAACCTATGCGAGCTAAGGCCGATGCTTGTAACTGGTTTTGACTATACCCACTATGGATTGAGCTTGCACCATAGTACGTGTTGGTAGTAGTTTGACCATTAGCCGTAACTACTGTTTCAACCAGTGTTGATGATGATGAGTAATTATAGCTTGCCTGACCACCTACACCAATAAACAAACCAAATTTTTTTGCCACATGAAAAAGTACTTTTTGTAATGATAATTGAAAGTAGCCATAGTTATCTTGATAAATATCTTTAGAAGCTACTAAACTATTGTAAGTAGTGTTAACTGAGCCATTTGTATATGTATTAGTAAAGGCAATGGTTTGGTAACCAAGCTCGGTATACAGGTAAAAATTTTGTTTTTTACTAAGTACTATGTTTTCACAAAGTGCTGCCGAAGCGCCAAGACCACCTTTACTAACTACAGAAAAGTTAGCATAATTGTTTTGATTTACATTAGTGGGAATGGAAAGCATAGGACCTACACTTATACCAATGCCATTTTTTATTACCGAGGTGCTATCGTTTTTGGCTACCAGTGTGTGGGCTTGCAAGCAAACTGTAATAAAAAATAGGGTAATACATTTGTTTTTCATAGGCTAGGTTTGGCGGTAAATGTAACAATTATTGCTTTGCCTAATTGTTAACCCATGTTTGTTTTCGGGGGAAAAAAATTACTCGCTAAAAATACCGATGTTAAGTTTTAAGCAAACAAAACGCACAAACGAATTGCGGGGGTGTGGTGCCGTTAAAGCCACGCAACACTCGCGGATGGCGGTAGCAATTTCGGTATCGGTAACGGCAGGAAAATGTTGTTTTATTTTTTGTGTTAGATAGATGCGCTCCCAAGCTTCGGTACACAAAAAGTTTTGAGGATTTTGTTTGGCTAGTTTTTTTTTGGTGTCGTACTCAAGCCAATTTTCTAAAATTAATGCATACGACATAGTTTGCTTTTTTAGTGTAAACTAAATTTACAACATAATTTTGCAAATAACAAACATAAAGTTTGTTATTTAAAAGGAGGGTGCGATTTAGAAATTTAATTGAAAACAGATTTCTCTCTGTGGTTGAAATGACAAACACGAGTGAACGCGTTAGGGATTAAAGTGAAAAGCCTTTTTGTTTTTTCTGTAATCGGAAAACGAAAAGCTTGTAACGGAAAGCCCGACGGTGGTAACCCGCCGTAACGCCCTAAGGAATGTTGTGTTGAATTTAAGTAAACTAATTAATCGTCTAAACCTTTACCGCTGAGGATGTGAGGAATGTATTTCTCAATGCGTGCCTCGCGGGTTTTGGTTTGTTTGGCTGATGAAAAATAAAGCAGGTAGCCTCTTTGTCTGCCCGGTGTTAGGGCTGCAAATGCTTTTTTTAAAGCAGACATTTTATCTAACTTATTTTTAAACTCGATGGGCATAGTAAACTCGGTAGTTTTTTTGAGTTCTACTTTAAGACCTGCTTTTTCTACTTCAACGGCTTCAAAAATGTAGGCTTTTAAAGTAGCCTTCATGTCGGTAATTTGTTTAAGCGAGGTAAACCTAATTTGACGCGCGGCTTGCACGTTTTTTGTTTGCTGTATTAAAATGCCCTTGGCATCTTGCAACAAAACACCTTTAAAAAATAAATAGGCGCAGTAATCTTTAAAAAAATGTATGAGTACAATGTTGTTGCCATTAAGCGAGTAGCATGGGCAACCCCATTTTAATTCTTCTACCAACGCGCAATCAAGTGCAATGGTTCTTAGTTTCTCTATTTCTTTTTGCCATTTACTGGGCTTATTAAAATAAAAATCTACTTTGGGGTTCATGCTATTTGCTTTTAATTAATCTGGTTTATTTTTCGGTTAGCAGGACGAAAGTACCAAGATAAAATTATGAAAACTGTTTGAAAAATTGGCCCCATAATTGCCTTTGCATCAAAATCGCCAATGGCAAGGTGCGAAATAAGTGCGCCCGTCATTACAAAAAATAAACCTGCATAGGCCCACTCTTTAAGCAGTTTAAACCCGGGAGTTAAAATGGCTATGACTGCCAAAATTTTCCATACACCTAGGATGTAAAAAAAATACGATGGATAACCCAGCGGAATCATTAAATCCATTATTGCTTGTGTGTGCAGTACTTGCTGCACGCCACTTGCCAGCATACCGATGGACAAGAGCCCTGTGGCAATCCAATAAATTATTTTGTTTCTTTTTTCCATATTTGATTGTGAAATTAATTGCCTACTAAAATTAATTTTTTGTTTGAAATGCCCTGACTACTTGTAAGCGAAATGGTATAAACGCCCTTTTGTAAATGGCTTACATCAACGGTAGTTTTGTTTTCGATGGTTTGTTGTAAAACAAGTTTACCGCTTACATCAAACAATTGCATAAGTTGTTTGCTATTGGTTTCGATACAAAAATTTTGGTTAGCGGGGTTGGGGTAAATGTTTGCTTGCAGTTTTTTATCGTTTATATTTTCTATACCCGTTGTTTGAGGGTTTAAAATATTTATGTAAACCAAATTACTTAACGCGGCATTATTTGTATAACGATAAACCGAATCGTTCTGACAATAAACCACCGAGTCGCCACAGTTTGAATAAGCCGCAACACATATACTATATTTACCCGCCGCATTATATATATGACTTGGATAAAGCCCCATAGTACAACTTCCATCGCCCCAATACCACCTTGCATTTATTACATTAGACGAGTAAGTAGGATAAGCATCCCAAGTTTGCGGAGCTGCATCTTGCACTAAAGTATAGCTTGCGGTTAAAGGTGGTTGCGTAGTAGTTGTGCTGCCACAGTCGGCAGCAATGTAGGCATAACCAAAATGCCCACCGGCAGCGCAATCGCTTGTTTCAAATGTTAAGGTTATTTTTTGCCCAAAGTACTGCGATAGAGGAATTGTAACAGGGGTCCAATCTTTATACATAAAGGTGGTGGCGCCGGTAGCATCTTTTAAAGTATCAAAACCTCCAATGGCAAAAGCTGTTGTACCATTTACATTGTAACGGGCACAGGTAATTTCTTGGTGAGTAGAATCGTACAGCTTTATACTAAAATAAGGCTGCTGACTAACAGGATGTGCAGCGGCACTGCTTTGACTTAAAACTACCGCGTACCAATAAGTTACTGTTTGGTTTGCTACTGTAACCGAAAATGTGGTTGATATATTTTGGTGATTGTAAGGATACATATTAGTAGAATTAATGTTTTGAATTTGAGCGCTATCATCGCCAAGCCTTACCGAATAGCTGTGCCCGGGTGCTACACGGTTAATGGGTACATTTCTATCAACACCGCCATTGCAAATTTCGTGCACAAAGCCCATATCATTATAGCCCGTTGGGCTTGAGTTTAAACCGCTTGCAGTTAAAGCACCATAAACTCCACTACCACTGGCAGCACTTACATTGTTCCACTGCCCTTGCCAGTTGGTAAAATTGCCAGCCGAAAAATCTATATTGTTACATGCGCCCGAGGTTGCTTGTGCCATACTGCGGTTGCTTAGTAAAACAAGTGCTAAAATAAATAGGTAGAAGTGTTTCATAGCGTTTGGTTTAAATTCAAAGTTAAAAAATAAACACATACTAAGTTTACTAATGTGTGAGGGAATACAGAAGGTTTATGCACTGCGATGCTGATACATTTCGCGGTTATAGAGTTGTATGCTTTTGCGAAAATGTTTACGGGCAATGGCCGACTCAATTAAACAAGAAGGAACACCTATAATGCTAAAAAAAAGTGATGTTGGATTAGGAACTATATAAGATGCTACAAAAGCACTCAAAAAAAACATGGATATACCCAAGTGAATTTTTGCCCTGCTTAACTCATTAGCCGATGATTGAAATTTATTTAAACGTGCCAATAAATAATCTTGATTAAGGTTTTTACCACTCATGTAGTAATAATGATGATGACGGTAGTTAGTTGTTGTGGTGGTTATGGTTGAATCATCGTTGGTAGATTGTGTTGTGTACTGTGTGCTGTACTGTGCTTTTGCCTGCAAGGCGGCTATAAGTAGTAGTGTTATATACAGTAGTTTTTGCATGCCGTTGGTTTACGCATACTTAAACAAGTACAATGCCAAAGTGATTTTACTTGCGGCTTAAAAATGTAATTTATGTTAAATGCACTCAATGCCTTTGTTGATGATAAATCAACAAAGGCAAAAGCACTAAGCTGTAAAATTGTATTTATTTTTTGCGCTGCATGGGTATTTGCAAATTGGTAGGTCGGTTTGCTTCGGTATCAAAACCACGCCCATCAATATTGCGTGCACCCCAAAACAACATATCGTTATGCAGATACATTAAATCGTACTCGGTAAAAATTTGCCCTTGGGCTAAACCAAAAGGTACAAAAGCTTTACCCAAAATACTTTGCGTGGCGTTAACTTCCCACTTAGCAAAACCGGTGCTTGCTAACTGATTCATAACATCGGCAAAACCTTGTAACAAAGGCGTTACCTGATAGTCGGCATCGGCCATAAAATTTACTTTTTGCGCGCCATCGGCAATTGGGTGGTTGCCCTGCCAACTTATACTGCCCTTAATACTAATATTTACTAAAGGCACTTTGCCGTAAGCATCGGCTGAGTTTATAATATCAAGTTGGAATGTATCGTTTGCCAAATATCTAAATGTACGTGTTAGGTAAAATGGTTTTAACGTGCCGTCGGCATTTTTGGCTATACTGGGGCGAATTTCGGGCGCAATGCTTTGCCACTGACCCACTATGTTTTGTTTTAATTGTTCGGCTGTCATGTTTTTTATTTAGTAGTACAAAGCTGCTAAGTTTGTATGTAATAAGCAAGTGGTGGTTTTAAAATTAACTTGTCATTCGTTTTTTGGCTTCGATAGCCCAAAGTAATTCATCCAAAAAAGATTTGACTCTTTTTTCGGTGCCCTCTTTATCGGTTGGGATGCCTTGGTCGTTAAAGCTTTCGCTTACTTTTGGTACGGGAAACATGGCGGGCACAACCCACGCCTGCATTTTCCATAACGAAAACTGAAGCGATGTAATTACTTGCGTGCCGCCAAAGGCACCGGCTGAAACGGTTGAAATAGCAATTGGCTTTTTTTTCCACTCATCAATAAGTAAGTCTACCACGTTTTTTAAACTTGCAGGATAGCCGCCATTGTACTCGGGTGTTACGATGATAACACCATCGGTCGATTTTATTTTTTGTGCAAACTCAATGGTTGTTGGCGAAGGATTTTTTTGAAATTTTAATCGCTCATCAAAAATGGGGAACTGATATTGTTGCAAGTCCAAGATTTCGGTTGAGGCAATGTTGTTGGCTTCGATATAATTTTTAAAAAACGTGGCTACTCGGTTGCTGTTACGACCCGTGCGAACGCTGGCAGATATAATTACTATATTCATATTTAATGGTTGTTTGTTTAATTAAAATTAGGGGTAATTACTGTTTTATCTTAAATATTGCAGGATAATAATGCTTATGCCTAAAATAATTTCGAAGACCATGATGTTGTCAAAATATTTTCCGGCTGAGCCAACTTTTACTCGGGAGTATAACCTGCCTAAGCCCGAACAAACAACCACAATGCCTATGAAATAAATTAAATTGGTTACTTGATGGAAATTAAAAACAACCCAGGCCATTAAAAAACCTAAGCCAAAATAAATGCCACTTAAAAACCGTAACAGGTTATCTAAAACAGCTTGCGGTGGTACGGTTTTGGGTAAAAAGGAGTTAGCTCCTTTTAGCAGTAAGTTTGTACCGCCTAATAAACATATAAGTGCAACAAGGCTTAATAAAATTCTTAATGCTAATTCCATAATTGTTATTTATTGATTTAGAGTATACTAATTTACTCATTTTATTTTTGCTTGATAAAAAAACGAAAAAAAGGAAAGTTTAGTATCTTTATAAAACAAACAGATGGAAGCAAAAAATAATTTAAAACAATTGATACAACTATTTTCAACCTTTAATGAGAAAGATTTGGATAAGGTGCTTGATTGTTTTAAAACGCGCTTAATTAAAAAAAATGAGATTTTAGTAACTGAAGGTGATGTAGCCAAGGAGTTTTATTTTATTAATAGCGGATGCATTAGAACGTATTTTATAACCAAGCAAGGGCACGAAAAAACACGCTACATAATGATTGAACCTTCAATTGGTACGGCGCTTACAAGTTTTATTTCTCAAAAACCATCGTTTGAATTTATTGATGCGGTAGAAAACACAGAGGCACTGGCTATTAGTTATAAAGATTTTTACCGTTTAGTGGATGAAATCCCTTCATGGAAAAGTTTCTATTTAAAAATAATGGAAATGGCTTATTCTTTTCAAAACAGAAAAATTGAAAGCTTGGTTACTTTATCGGCAACAGAAAGATACAAGCAATTAATAAAAGAAAACCCTAAAGTAGTGCAACGCGTTTCTAATAAAATACTGGCTTCTTACCTTGATGTAAAACAGGAAACATTAAGTAGATTGAAATCGAAATAATTTTTTTGACCTAGGTCAATGTTTTGCCAAGTTTGTTGTTGTTACTTTGCTAAAAAAAACAAATGAGTAAACTAACATCTTTCACATTCATTAGCCTTAATGGCTTTTTTAAAGGTAAAAATGAGGATACAAGCTGGCATCACCACGGTGGCGAAGCCGGCAAATTTGCCAACGATGCTTCTAGTGCCGATAACATTTTGCTGTTTGGGCGAAAGACGTATGAAATGATGGTAAGCTTTTGGCCAACAGCTATGGCGGCAGAGATGTTTCCGATAGTGGCAAAAAACATGAATAAGTCGGAGAAAATTGTGTGTTCGAAAACCTTAAAAAAAGTAGATTGGGAAAACACTACTATAATGCAGGGAGACATTGTTGAGCAAATAAAACAACTTAAGCAAAACACAAAAAAGAACATTACTATTTTGGGTAGCGGTAGCTTGCTTACACAACTTACTGACGCAGGGCTTATTGACCAATATACTATTATGCTTAACCCTGTTGCGCTAGGTAAAGGCACTTCTGTTTTTGAAGGCATACAAAGTAATTTGGAATTAAAATTGGTATCGAGCCGCGTGTTTGAGAAAGATGGGATAGTGTTGTTTAACTACGAAAAAAAATAGGGAAGGTTAATCCTAGTGATAACTTATTTAATTAGATAGTTTGCCGTAGTACATTAAATCTACGAGGTCGCCGGCGGTGGTTTTGTAATCGCGGCGGATGGTGCCTTCTATTTCGAAACCGCATTTTTCGGCAATGCGACGTGCAGATGCATTTGTTTGATGGGTGCGGAGAAATAATTTTTTGAAACCAAACTCGCTAAAACAATAATCGGTAAATAATTGCAGGGCTTTGGTTGATATGCCTTTGTTGGCGTAATGCTCATCGATATAACAACCGAGTTCGGCTTTGGGTACAGTCCAGTCGATATTTTTGATGTCGAGAAAACCGGCGAAGGTGTTGTTGTTTGTATCTACCACCACAAAGGGGTAGTAAGTTTTGTCTTCGGTTTTTTTAGCGATTTCGGCCAGGTAGTTTTTTGTGTCGTTAATTGTTTTTGTTTTTGCAACGGTACCTGTAAAAAAACTTGCCAAGCGCGGGCGGTTGCTTTCTATTAAATTAAAGTAGGCTTGTAAATCGGAGGATTGAAGTGAACGAATGCTGTAATTATCGAATTTCATTTTTGCTTTTTTTGTGTTTAACGAATGCTTGCAAAACTTATTGTTTGAGTAACAATTGTTTTTTTTGATGAAACTAAAAAGCCCCGTTTGTAACGAGGCTTTTTGGATTTGAAAAATTAGTTTAGCTATTTTACAATAACCAGTTTTTTATTTATGCTGCCACGTATGCCGCTTATGTTTATGTAATAAACGCCTTGTGGTAATGTGCTGGCATCAATAGTTGTTTTGCCGGTTATGGTTTGCGATAAAACTTGTTTACCTGCTATATCAAACAGTTGCATGGTTTGGTTTGTGTGACTGTTTGGCTCAACTACAAATGTACCGTTGCTTGGGTTAGGGTAAATGTTTGCCTGGTAATTGCTTAATGCCAATTTATTAATGGCGGTAGTGCTACAACTTGTAACCAAAACCTGCGAAGTATCTTTACCAATGCAACCATTAACATCGGTGCCGGTTACGCTATACGTTGTTGTTATGGTTGGCGATACGGCTATGGATGCTGTTGTTTCGGTAGTGCTCCACGAAAACGTGTTGGCACCGCTTGCTGTTATTGTTACGGTGTTGCCTGTGCAAACCGATGGACTGTTAACCGTTAATGTAGGTGTTGGGTTAAATGTAATGGTTGTATCTACTATGTAAGCCGGGCAACCATTATAATCGCTAACGGCTACTGAATAAGTGCCCGATTGATTAACTGTTGCATTATATGAGTTGACACCACTTACTATGCCAGGGCCCGACCAAGTATATGAAGCAACCGGATTAGGTGCTGTTAGTGCTATGTTACTGCCTATACAAGGTGGAGTTTGAAACGATATTTGTGTTGGTATCACTCTACAATCTAAATAAACGTAACCATAATGTGCTGTTAAAATGCAACCGGCTACTGTAAATTTAAGTGTAACCTTATGACCCATATAAGATACTAAGTCTAAATAATTAATTACCCAATTAGGTGTATAATAATTAAAGCTACCATCGGTTATATATCCCGGAGGGGCAGTTCCATTTAAGCCCTGTTGAACAAAACCCAAGCAAGTAATTGCATTGCTGGCACTATCTAGCACTTCAACTTTAAAATAGGGTTGTGCACCATAGGGGTGTGAGCCATCATCTAAATAAGTAAAAGCAAACGCATATTGAAGCAAGCTGCTTGCTTTGGTTACGGTAAAGGTTGTTTGTAACACTTCGCCGGCTGTGTTGTTTGTTGAATGGCTGGCTGTTGTGTCGCAGGCGTTAAAAGTACCGGTATAACCAATGTTTCTGTTTTCGCCACCCAGGCGAGCACAGTATCCTCCCAAGGGAGATTGTAAGTAAAGACCCGAATGAGGGTCTTGGCCCGTGTTATGCAAACTAAAATAATCGCAAGATGTTTCGGCCGGGTTCATAGCGCTTGCAGGCGTTACGGGGCCCGTTACTATAACTAAAGGGTTGTTAGAGTTTTGGTTGTTGCCCATGTAGCCTGACCAACCACTAAAATTTCCATTCTCGAAACCAATGTTGGTTGTTTGTGCAAGCGTTGTTAAACTAATGCAAATTGATAATGCTAGGTAGATTTTTTTCATGCGTGGGTTTTATATTGTATGTATTAAAGATAAAAAATTATTTTTTAATGCTGCACCATTATTTTTTTTGTTGAAATAGTTGTGTTTGTTTTTACTTGTATAAAGTAAATGCCGTTGGGTAAATTGCTTACATCAATTTCGTTTTCTTTAGTTGATGTAATTTGTTTGCCTAGCACATCAAACAATTTTACTTCATCAATATTTTTTGTATCAATAGTAATTTTGTTGTTGGCGGGGTTGGGGTAAATGTGTAGTGTTGCTTGTGGTGTGTTTGCTATTGCCACACTTGCGCCCGTACAATTTGGTACAATAACCGAAATGGTATCGCTGTTTGTGCAGCCATGCACACTTGTGCCTGTAACGGTATATTGTGTGGTTGAGTTAACGGCAGCTGTGGCACTACTATCTTGTATGTTAGATAAATTGGTGAGTGGACTCCACGTATAAGCAAGTGTGCCTGCAGAGCCTGTGCTGGTAGCATTTAAAGTAACCGGTGTGCCCGCACAAGTTGTAGGGCTGCTGGCAGTTACGTTTATTGCTGTTGGGGTTGGAAAAAAATTGATGGTAGAATCAATTTCGTAAGAACAACCTTGCTGGTTTGTAAGGGTTACCGAATACGTGCCCGGTTGATTGACAATGACTGTATCTTTATTTGCGCCACTAACAATACCGGGGCCTGCCCAAGCATAAGTGCCATCTGCCTGAGGGGGTGCAATTAAAGTTGCATTGCTGCCCGCACAAGCAGGAGATACAAATATTTGATTGGGGAAAGATGAGCCGCATTTTAAATCGACATAGGCATAACCAAAATGCCCGCCTTGATTACAACCCGCTACCGTAAAACGAATGGTAACAACTGTGTTTAAATAAGGTACAAGATTAAAAGAATTAATTTTCCATGCAGTGGTGTAGCTGTTGCCCGCACCATCTGTAACATAACCAACAGGTGGCGCACCTAAGTTGCCTTGTTGATAATAATTTAGGCAAGCGATGGGGTTTCTATTAAAATCTAAAACCTCAACTCTAAAATACGGTTGTTGCCCATTGGCGTGTGCAGCATCAGCAAGTAGAAAAAGAAAAGCATATTGCATAGATGCGTTAGCGGGAGTTACGGTAAAAGTTCTTTCAAGTACTTCGCCGGGCGAATTAGTTGTAGCACCATTTAATGTATCGTGGCAGGTGCCATAGAGGTTACGGTTTACACCACCCATGCGCACGCACCAACCACCAAAGGGCGATTGCAGGGTAACGTGAGAAATGGAATCGGTGCCTGAATTAAACAAACTAAAATAATCGCAAGAGGTTGCAGGCGCGTTTATATAAGCAGGCGGTGTTATAGGACCTGTTTTTAATGTTAAGGCTACATTAGAGTTTTGATTGTTGCCCATGTAGCCATTCCAGTTAGTAAAATCGCCATAATCAAAACCTATATTATCGCAGCTTTGCGCTTGTACGGTTAGGTTACATAAAAATAGTAGGGTAACGATTAAAAGTTTTTTCATGTTCTATATTTAATGTTGTACAATTATTTTTTGTGTTGAGGTGTTTGTATTTGTTTTTACCTGTATAAAATAAACTCCGTTAGGTAAATTGCTTGTATCGATTTCGTTTTCTTTAGTTGATGTAATTTGTTTGCCTAGCATATCAAAGAGAGTTACCTCATCTATATTTTTTGCATCAACAGTAATTTTGTTGTTGGCGGGGTTGGGGTATATTTTTACACTGCTTGTTGTATTGTAGTTTGTTATACCCGAAAGTGTATACGGAATACAGCGATAAAAAACGGCTGTGTTTGACATGAAAGTATCTGCCAAAATTTTAGTAGTGGCAGTTGCTGTAAAATAAACTACGGAGCTTGCACCCGTTGGATTAAAACTTTGCGAAGGAACTGTTTGATAATTGTTGTAACGTAACAAGGCGTACGGCTGTCCAGCTGTTAGAGAATCTACGGTGATAGTTGCTTTTAATATACAGGGGTTTGCACCCAAACTTATGTTGGGCTCATCGTTAGAATCTAAATCGATATGTACAGGTTTGGTTAGATGATTAGGGTCTTTATTACCCGTAACAGCAACACCGTAGTTTACATCTTTAGGAATGTAGTAGGGGTAAAGAGCTGAGTTACCTGCTTGCGCTCGCGTTGCATATAAGGTTGAAAAAATGCGGGTAAAAGGAGTGGTATCAAAATTAGAATTGTAGGTTAAGGAATCGGTGGTGGTGTAAGCGTTTACGCTTGTGGCTTTAAACCCAATGGCGGGGATAATGTGGTCGTAATCGGGGTCGGTCATGCCGCTTACATATACGGCTATAATAACAGGTTGCTTTTTATACAAATATTGTTTTACCCAGTTTAAATACGTGTTGTACTGTGGTGTGGTTGCATTTGGGTTCCACTCTTTATAGGTAAACGAAAACGCTTCGAGTGCGGTTGTATCGTTTACATACAGCAGTAACTCGCCACCTGCTACTGTGCGGCACAAACCTTCTGAAATATAATTGCCGTAATACAAACCGCAAGCCTGTATTGAATTTTCGCCACAGTAGCCATTGTTATTGGGCCATTGTATGCGTGGTGCAATGGGTAGCTCGCTGGTTACCTGCGCGTTTAGTTGTGTAATGCAAACTAAGAAAATAAAACATAAAAGTTTTTTCATGCAGGATGATTGAACAATAAAGATAGCAATTTTTACTACCCTATTTTACAATAACCAAGCGTTTGTTTGTAATGCCTGCGTTGCTTGTTATGCTAACATTATAAACACCGGCATTAAAATTAGCGGCATCGATATTAGTTGTGCCGTTTATTGTTTGTGCTAAAACTTGTTTGCCGTTTACATCGTAAATCAACACGGTTTGTTTATCTGCACTGCTTGTTTCAATGGTAAAATTATTTTGTGCGGGGTTGGGGTAAATGTTTAGTTGGTTTGTAATGTTTATGTTTTTAATGCCGCTTGGTGTACACAAGGTTGTATAAGCATATCCACCTCCCCCATTATAAACCCAACCATAATATGTAAGGTTACCGCTTTTTATTTTAAACCCAATTATGTAATTTTTTTTCAACCAATAGCCATAGTAATTGCTGCTGCCGCCCATGCTCCAATAACTGTATGATAGAGTACCGCCCCCACCCCAAGTACGGTTGCTATCAACCACATCATTAGCACGAAGAGAATCTACCAGACCACCATCAGTTGGCGACATACATACGTGACATGAGTCACCAGCCGAAATAGTTGAACTAGAAGATCTGTAACCCATTAAATAACCAGGTGACTCGCTATCTGTAAAAGTTAAATCAGTTACTCCATCTTTATCAATATCAAGCCTACAACTTCTCGAGCCTCCATTATATGGATCTATAGGTGGGTCGCACTGAACTTGTGCTGTGGGTACATATACTATGCCACAGCCACTATCTTGTCCTACTAAAATTGAAGTAGGATTATAACCCGACGACTGACTAAAAGAGCTTACTGTTTTAAGGAACAAAGCCAATAAAAATAATGTAGTATGATATTTTTTACTTATGGTTGACATAGTTTTTACCTTAAAGTGTAGTATTACCAAATTTACCATTAAATTTTAACTTATTAATACATTTAGTCAACTATATTTTAAACTTTAAAACCATTAGCGGCAATTTTGCAAATAACCGCACTTTCTTTTTAAACGCTTAGGTAAATTACTTTACAATAAGGAGTTTTTTATTTGTAAGCGCGGTATTGCTAAGTAAACTTAGGTTATAAACCCCCGCTGCTAAATTGCTTCCATCAACATTTGTTGTGCCGTTTATTGTTTGTGCTAAAACTTGTTTGCCGTTTACATCGTAAACCAACACAATTTGTTTTTCGGCACTACTTGTTTCGATAGTAAAATTATTTTGCGCGGGGTTGGGGTAAATTACCAACAAGTGTGATTTTTCAATTCTACCAATAGAAGCCAATTGACAAAAAGGTGGGGTGCTCCCAAACTGACTTACATTATCTACCGTAAAACAAGTAAGATCTCCATGACCTTGCGGAAAAGAAGTTCCAAAAATTCCAACACCCACAACGTATGTTTGCAAATCAGAGGAAATCGAATCTTGCAAATTATAACTTTTATGATATTTGTTACCAATTAAAGCCGAATCAACACTTTTAATTATCATACTCGAAAACAATACGTCGCCCACTGTTAAATGCTGATTTACAGATCCATCATATTCAACTCCATTCAAATCTATATAATATACTTTTTCATTTGGTATATCTTGTCTTACTCCACCTGTATAAACCCAGCTAATAGCGCTTCCAAATTGACCATTAGCATTGCCCGAATTTGCAAACCTTTTTGTGTATGTTGTTGAGTTAATTACGGTATCGCCAAGCCACTTGGTATAAAACCAACTCTGGCTACCAGCATTAATTGTATTAATGTATAACCAAACAGCACTATCTTTAGGAAACGGCTGATAAACGTTTGTTTGCGCTCGCCCCGTTTTAAAAACAAACAAAAAAATAATACTAATAAGTAAAAGTTTTTTCATATATTTTACTTTACAATAACCAGTTTTTTAGTTAGCGCGCCTTCATTATTTGTAATGTTTAAACTGTATACGCCTGCGTTTAAACCGCTAACATCAACAGTAGTTTTATCTTGTATAAATTGGTTTAGTAATAAGCGGCCGTTTATATCAAATAATTTTAATTCAGTTTTTTCATTCAACATTTCCATTTCAATATGCAATATATTGTTGGCAGGGTTTGGATAAATTTTTACTTGTTGGTGTTTATTATCTATTTGCTCTATACTGGTTATGGTTGTGTAATAATAATGGGTGCTATCTCCTATCCAAGTATGTCCAGTCCATCTTTTATTTGCATTACTTAAATTATTACTGTATCCATCATATGTATTAAAAATTCTTGTGTCATTTAGCCAAGCGTTATTTACCCAATAATATCCAATATCACTTGTTTGGTTATTATTAGCATCATAAGTAAATGTGCCTTTGGTGGAATTAACCCAAGAAAATCCATTTGAAGTTTGTTCTAAACTACTAAGCATATTATGGTGGGCATCATAGGTATATGAATCTAAACCTACTGTATCGAATACATTTGTTACTGTATTCCAATCAAAATCAATTGCACTATTAATGTTGTTACTTCCATTAATAGTATTTGTAACCATTGCACTATCTGTCATGGCATGAGTATTTAAATTCCAAAGTGAAATGGAATAATCTGTTTCTATATTATTAGCATTATAATGCATTATATTTCTCGAATCGTTATACCATGTATTATTACTCCAAACCTGTTCTACGTAACTGGTGTTTTTATTACCTGCGTTGTATGTATAAATTTCGTTAAACCTGTTAACCCAAGCATTAGTACTCCATAATTGCTCTACTGAGTTTAGTAAATTATTACTTGCATCATACGTGCTTGTAAATTGCTGATTATTAACCCATACACTATTACCTGCGTTCCAATTTTGCTGTAATTGGTTTTCAATATTATTATTGTATGTGTTTGTGACTAAAAGTTTATCAACCCAAGCTGTACCATTCCAGTGTTTAGTTAAGTTACTAGTGTTTCTATACTGCCCATCGTACATATAATTTATTGTTTTATTTGATATTTTCCAGCTAAACGATATAGTATCCCATGTCCAATATTTTGTGCTATCTAATAAACTAACTGTACTTTGCGCTTGCTTATAGCTATTTGCAGCATAACGCGCGTTACTTGTTTGATGCTTATCAACCGTTGTTTGTTTTATCTTACTTGTTTGCGCATTACTATGTTTTATGCTTACAAGTAAAAGAAGTACTAAAAGTTTTTTCATATATTTTATTTTACAATAACTAGTTTTTTAGTTAGCGTGCCATTGTTGTTTGTAATATTTAAACTATATACGCCTGCGTTTAAACCACTAACATCAACAGTAGTTTTATCTTGTATAAATTGGTTTAGTACTAAGCGGCCATTTACATCAAATAAAAACAACATGGTTTTGTTTCCGTTAGTGTTGGCTTCAATGGTAAAATTATTTTGTGCAGGGTTAGGGTAAATGTTTACATCGTTTGCAGTATTTACTGTTTTTATACCGGCAATGCCGGCAACAATTGTTAACGTCGTTGTACTAACACAAGGCCCGTTTGTAGCAATTAAGGCTACTGTATCGTTACCGGTTGCTGTGTATGTGTGAACGGGGTTTACAAGTGTTGAAGTTGCTCCATCGCCAAAATTCCAAGTATAACTACTTGCCCCAGTAGATGTGTTTGTAAAGTTTACTGTTAAGGGTATATTGCCCGTTGGTGGACTAGGATTTGTAGTAAAGCTGGCTATTACCTCTGCACTACCCGATACAACAAAATTATTGCTTCCCCCCGTTATAATAGCAACACAACCATGTGCATCAACAATTTCTAAACTATAAGTGCCACTTGTAACACCAGTTAAACTAAGTGATGTGGCACCCGGCACTGGCATTCCTGTACTTGCATAAAACCATTGAAAACTGTAAGGTGCTGTACCACCTGTTACACTATTATTGCTAAGCGTAACTCCACCGCTTGCTTGCCCGCAACGGGCACTATCTATCATCACAGCATTAAAATTTGCAGTTGGTGGTGATGAGCACTGCGCATTAATTTGCACCCCATAAATAATTGCAATAAGTACTAAAAGTTTTTTCATATATTTTATTTTACAATAACTAGTTTTTTAGTTAGCGTGCCATCGTTGTTTGTAATATTTAAACTATACACGCCTGCGTTTAAACCGCTAACATCAATAGTAGTTTTATCTTGTATAAATTGGTTTAGTACTAAGCGGCCATTTACATCAAACAAAAACAACATGGTTTTGTTTCCGTTGGTGTTGATTTCAATGGTAAAATTATTTTGCGCGGGGTTTGGGTAAATGTTTACATCAGTAGCAACACTAATTTGTTTTATGCCTACGCCATTGTTTTTTACATTTACATAAACCGCCGGACTCAAGGTGCTATTATAGCTTAAACGTGTTATGGCATCGTTCATACAATAAGTAGACATACAACCATTAGCATCGATAACCTCTACACAAATATTATAGTTACCCGCCACTATATATGTATGACTAGGATATGCTGTAGTTGAATCTGCACTTCCATCGCCCCAACTCCAATTATAACTATACGTTGGTGTACCGCCTGTAATTGTAGGATACAAATCCCAGGTGTGTGGTGCGGCATCTTGCACTAAAGTATAAGTTACACTTGGGCTTGGGTTAACGGTTATGGGTACTACAGCTGCATCGGCATTTGCATTATCACAACCTGTTGCACCATCTGTTCCATCTATTGTATAGGTTGTACTGCTTGTTGGGCTTACTGTAAAACTTGTACCTATTAAGTTACCTGGGTTAATTGTATATGATGTTGCACCGCTTGGCGTTAAAACTACTGACGCGCCATCACAAATAGTGGGGTTAAATGGTACCGGAGATATGATGCTAATTGTTAGTGTTGGGTTAACAGTTAAGCCTACTGTAAATGTGTTTGCAGTTGCGGGTGCGTTTACACAACCGTTAACTACGCTAGAATCGATGACACTAAAAACATATGTACCCGAAATATAATTAGCCGAAGGCGTAAAACTTGAACCAACAGATACAACTGTATTATTATAATACCATACAGCAACATCGCTGCCTGAGTTTACCGTTAATGCAACGGATGAGCCTTGGCAATAAGAATTAAATGAGCCTGTTGTACCCGATAAACTTGGTGCAGGTGGTGGTGGGTTTACCGTAACGCTGGCGGTTGTTACATTTACACAGCCTGCAGCACTTGTACCCGTAACGGTATAAACACTTACACCCAAATTAGATGGTGTAGCCATTACAATTGTTCCTGTTGATGAACTTAAATCAGATGCGGGAGTCCACGTATAGGTGCTTGCACCAGTAGCTTGCAAAGTTGCAGAACTACCTAAGCAAATAGCGGCTGAGTTTACGGCAACTACAGGCAATGTATTTACACTAACAGTTGCCGTACTTGCTGCACTTGTACAACCCATATTAGTTGCAGTTGCCATAACCGTAAACGGATTTGGCGATGCAGATAAGTTGTTTACTATATACGTGTTACCTGTGCCTGTGCCTCCTGCGGCATCAGTCCAGTTATACGTTGTGCCTGCTATAGCCGCAACTGAAAAACTTGCAACCTGCCCCACACAAACATTACTTGAACTTGCTGTTATAGTTGGTGGAGCAGGTGCGCTTGCATTTGGTATAGTAAAGTTTTTTGTGTAAACACAACCTGTAACATTATCTTTAATTTGTAAAGGATATGTGCCTGCACCATTTGTGTACGATGAGCTGCTAACAAAGCCCCCTGCATTATTCCATTCGTAACCATAATTTCCACTGCCGCCTGTTCCGGTTGCTCCGGTAATTGTTCCGTTGCTTCCGCCACAATTCGAAGGATTAATTATTTCACCGGTTTCGTCAGGTAAAGAATTAATAGTAACGGTTAAAGTTGTTACACTAGGTAAACAACCAAACGAATTTCCGGTTACTGTATAGGTGGTTGTAACAGTAGGATTGACAACTATATTTGCACCGTTAGTTGCACTTAAACCTGTAAGAGGCGCCCAATTATAAGTAGTTGCTCCGCTTGCTGTTAATGTGGACGAACTGCCCGCACAAATGGTTGTGGAGCTAACAGATACAGATGCATTACAGGTAGGAGTAGTCGCGCAACTTAGTAATATAGATAGGTTGTCGGAGCCATAATCAATCACAGCTAAATCAGCCGAGTTATTCCTATCAAAATCGGCACTTATAACTGAAACAGGGCCATCGTTTACTGCAAAAACTACAGGCACCCTAAAATTACCTGTTCCTAATCCAAGCAATACTGAAACGTTATCTTGGCCATTGTTAGAAACAGCCAAGTCGCTAAGCCCATCTTTATTAAAATCAGTATTTATAATTGAGTTAGGATAAATATTATATCCCCCAGCTGAAATATTTGAGGCTGTGTCAAAACCACCTGTGCCTGTGCCTAATAAAATTGAAATAGTGTTCGAATAATAATTAGTAACTGCTAAATCCAATTTACCATCACCATCAAAATCTGAACTGGTTAATGATCTTGGTAAGGTACCAACTGTAAAATTAGTAGCAGGATTAAAACTACCTGTTCCTGTACCTAATAAAACAGAAATATTACTTGAGTGATAATTAGCAACAGCCAAATCCATCTTACCATCGCCATCAAAATCTGAACTAATGATTGAATAGGGAGTAGAGCCAACGGAAAAGGTAGTAGCAGCCCCAAAATTACCATTACCTATATTTAGTAAGACTGATATATCATCAGAGCCATAATTTGCTGTTGCTAAATCTAGTAATCCATCTCCATTAAAATCAGAGCTAACGATTGAAATTGGATTGGAGTTTGGATTTGAGCTAACTGAAAAATTTGGGGCAACACCGAAACTACCCATGCCATTACCTAATAATATAGAAATACTGTTACTGACAGCGGCACTATTGGCAACAGCTAAATCAATTTTGCCATCTCCATTTAAATCTGCACTTGTTAATGCTACAGGACTAACACCCACAGCAAAGCTGTCGGAAAAATTAAAACTACCCGCACCAGTACCAAGTAGTAAATAAATATTATATGAGCTACTATTAACTATGGCTAAATCGGGTATACTATCACCATTAAAATCTGCACTTGTAGATGCTTCTGGCCCACTTCCAACTGTGTAAGTAGTTAATGGATTAAAACAAACCTGCGCATTTGCATTAAAACAAAAAGCAAGGATTAAAAAAAATAAAAGTTTTTTCATAGGGATAAATTATACTGCAATATAATAAAAAAGCCCCGCAACGTGCGAGGTTTATTTTACTTGCCTTAGAGACGGCAACTGCTAATTAAAACGTAAAAACTCCATCATCCTCATCGCTATGCGAGCCAAGCATATATGTTGGTTTCTCGTTACCGTAGCGGTAAAAATTATACTCATCTACAAAGGCGTAGCACAAAAAGTAGCGTGTTAAATCAATAAAATGCCCAAAGGGTTGGTAGGTTTTACCGGTATCTTTATCTCTAATGGTTTGCTTATCAATTTTGCCGTTAGCATCCTCTTGCGCGTTTTCAAAATCTCTAATGCAAGTTTTGCAATCAGCATTTACAAAAAATTGTAAGCCGTTAAAATTTTGGGCCAGCACGGTATTAAAAAAATCTAATGATTGCCTTACTGATGGGTGCGATTTTAAAACCCTGATTTCGGGGTTAAACTCCTTTAACTCATGTTGCATAATAAAAAACAAATGCTCGCCGGCTTGTAATTTTACATCTTCTTTTTGGCTGGCAGGGTCGCCATAGAGATACATTTTTTCTTTATGATGTCGGTAACGTCGTTTAATTTCATCGGCCACCCAACTTGTTTTATTGTTTGGGTGATGCGCCGCAATTTCATCCATCAAATAAATATTTTTTTCATCAATTTGAAAAATACCACAGGGGAAATACGGATTTACATTTTCATCAAAGCTAATATGCAAAGCTAAATTTGGGTTGTAGGTGTAATTGCCCACATGCTTTTCGAACTTAAAACATTTAAGCACCTCGCCGCCACTTAGGCGTTTGCCCCACAAACCTAAGGTGTACACTTGGTAGTAGTAGGGGTTTATTGCTTTGTAACTTTCGTGTTTGGCAATGCGCGCTTTGCTGCAATGGGCTAAGTTATTATGGTACGTTGTGTGCGTGGCGGTAATGCTACGGTAATAGGTGCTGCCATCGGGCATGGTGTAAGCCATGTTATCCGTAAAATTATATTCGTTTTTTTCGATGTGTTTGGCAAAGTAATTTTTATAGAGCCAAAAATCTTTATAATCGCCCTGGCACTCGGGGTTAAAAGAAAACCACTCTTGCACGTCGCCAAAATTATTGCGCAAGGTGGTACTGGCTATGATGTAATCACTTTCGGTAAGCTGGTTGCCCTCTTCGTACCAAGCGCAACTTGGGTTGCTGATGGATTTTAGTTTACCCGCATCGTCGCAACCGCGCGCCAAAAATTTGTTGCCGTTAAAGCAATGTATTTCTAAGGGTTGTTGTTTAAAGGTAAAGAGGTGGTCAATTTTCCACTCGGTACAAATGTCTTTTATTAATTGCCACTGACTATCCTTTATACTCTCAAAAGTTTTTTTAAATAAAATGCAGCGAAAATATTTTTGCTGCAAACAATCTAAAATAAGTTTTTGCGCAATGAAATACGATTTACCACTATCTCGTCCACCCCACAAAAAATTTAAACTTGCCTGGCTGTGCAATAAGGGGCGATAACATTCCAAAAACAAATCCTCGTTTATACACAGGTTAACATGCATTACTCAGCCTGCTTTTTTATGATAGATATGTTTACGGTGTTAGGCTCCAATAGCTCCTGCAAATCATTGGCTGTAATTATTTTTACTGCCAATGGATAGAACGCTGATGGGTTAGCTTTACCCCAAGCCAACAGACTACTTTTAGGGTCGGTTTGCATTTCGGTAAAAGCAAATTCAAAGGCTTCTTTAAGTGTGGGTAGTTTTTTATCGTTTTGCATGGGTAAAATATAGCTTACCCAAAAGTACAAATAATTTGGAAAAGTACATTATACTAAGTCGTTCCATTTGGGTGTTGCGGAGCTTTGTAAACACGCGTGTTGGGGCTACTACTAAATAAATTAGTAGTTTTATAGCATCTATGAAAAAGCGCTATTTGTTTTTACTTGTTACACTAAGTGTGTTTGCATTTAGTAAAGCACAAAGCAATTTTGGTTTTGGGTTTAGAGTTAGCCAAGCGGTTATGCAAAAAATAACATCGGCTAACGATAACAATGCTTTTTTTGCAACCGATTATACCGCCTTTATACAATACCGCAGCGTTGGTTTTTTTGGAGGCATTACAGCCTTAAACAATTATAAAACGGCAGTAATTACGGATGGGCAACATATAGAGTGCCTTAATGCAGGTTTGTTTTTTAAATTGGGCGAGCTGCACAAAAACGCCAGCCTTAGTTTGAATTTGTATAACGTTCATTTTTTTTCGGCAATATATTTTCAAACCATAAATTTTATTGGCGTTAACCCCCAATATAGATACAGCTTTTTAAACAACACCGTAGCACTCGAAGCAGGTGTGTCGCTTAGCCTCATACACGATAATTTTACCTACATAAACTCGTACCTGCGCCCCGCTATTGGCGCCAACCTAAGTTTAAGTTTTAATATAGTGCCTTTGTTTGCCAAAAAACCAACTCAATAAATAAATTTACACAAGCCGTAATTGTTAAAACCAAGCCTTTAACAACCTAGCTGGTAAATTAAATTTATATTGCATGTATATTTTATGAAAGCAAAATTATTTTTAGCACTACTTAGTTTAGGAAGCCTGCTAGCTTGCAAAAAAAATGTACCAAGTACTGCTGGCAAACCGGCAACGCAAATAGCTGTACCCAATGGTGGTTTTGAAAACTGGGATTGGCAACTGCGCCCCCTAAACTGGTACACCAATGGTTGCCCCTTATGCGTGGGCGCTCAGTGGGACGAGTACGTGGTTAAAAAAGATTCGGTAACGCTGTACCAAGGTAAATATAGTGCACAGCTTATGTATAATTACAGTTTTCAGGCGTATGCCAAAATAAAATTTGCCTTAACAACGCACCCCACTATTTTGCAAGCCTATATTAGCTGTTATTTATACAAGCCCGATACCGTAAACATCAACATTAAATTATTTAAAAATAAAATAGTAGTAGATAGTGGCTATTGGCAAAGCACTGCAACCATTTCTAATTTTTCGCAAATAAACGTGCCACTAACAAATAACGCCACTGCAATTGATACCGCACTTATAACCATTACAGGTGGTAAAACAGTAGCCCCCAATAATTACAACTCCAGCACCCTTTGGGTAGATAATTTATCTTTCTTTAAATAACAAACACATTAGTGTAACTCAACATTTAAAATTCAACACTTCTAACCTTACTCCTTAATAAACTTTTTGTTAGCGCTGCCTTGGGCACTTTGCACTTTAACTATATACACGCCACTTTGTAAATTGCTTACAGGTATAAGGGCATAGTTATCAAGCTCGTTATAATGTAAACCTTGCACTACATTACCCAGCATATCAAACACTTCGATGGTTACATTTTTTTGTGTTTCGGCAAACTCTACATACACGTTTGC
>DATHOW010000014.1:0-3986 GCA_035484495.1 Bacteroidia bacterium
AAGTGCAGTATCAAGGGTTTTGTATTTTTCTCCCGCAGAAATAGAAAATATATTTGTGCCTTTTAAACCTGTATTCTCTTTTAAAAATAAGGGTAAACAATGCTTTTGTGTGTTTTTATCGCATAAAATAAAAACGTTTGAAAAAGAACACTCTTTTAAAAACTGTTTGAAATGAGAAAAGTTACTTTCCTCAAAACAAACAAAATATCCTGCTGAATTCAGTTTCATAGCTCTTGCAAAAGTAATTAAAATGCACGGTGGTAATTTTTAATTTTTTGAGGCTTGATTTTTCATTTCTAAAATTATCTTTGTACCCGCATGATTTCATTCGACGATACCGAAAAAGCCTTTATATCAAAAAGCGACGCTGATTTAATTCGCTCATACAGGTTATTTAAAATTATAGGAAATCCAACATTTGTAAAGCTTGGGGGCATTTTTACCCCCTTGGCTTTAGGTTTGCATCTGCCAATAAAGGGCATAATTAAAAAAACTATTTATAAGCAGTTTGTTGGCGGAGAAACTATCGCTGAGTGTAACGAAACTATTAAGGAACTTGCAAAATATAACATAGGTACAATATTAGATTACTCGGTAGAGGGTAAAGAAGCCGAAACAGATTTTGATGCTTGTATGAATGAAACAATTGAAACTATTCATCGTGCAAAAAATGATGCAAGCATTCCGTTTTGTGTTTTTAAAGTAACCGGTTTAGCTCGTTTTGCGTTGCTTGAAAAAGTGAGTGCTAAGCAAGATTTAAATGAAGCAGAAAAAAGTGAGTGGCTACGTGTAAAACAGCGTGTACAAAGCATTTGCGAGCAAGCATATAAATATACCAAGCCTATTTTTTTTGATGCTGAAGAGAGTTGGGTGCAACTTGCTGTTGATAACTTAGCTACCGAAAACAAAGAAAAATTTAATAAAGAAACTGCCATAATTTATAACACCTATCAATTATACAGACACGATAGGCTTGTTTATTTGGAGCAGTGTATAAAAGAAGCAAAAGAGAAAAATTACCATATTGGTGCTAAGTTGGTACGTGGGGCCTACATGGAAAAAGAAAGAAAACGTGCTTTAGAGCAAGGTTATTCATCTCCTATTCAGTTAAATAAAGAGGGCAGCGATGCCGATTATAATTTGGCATTAGAGCTCTGCGTAAAAAATATAGATCGTGTTAACATTTGTGCAGGAACACATAATGAACAAAGTAGTTTATTATTGGTAGACTTGATGAAGAAAAACAACATCCAACCCGGCGATAAACGCATTTATTTTGCGCAACTGTTAGGCATGAGCGATCATATCAGTTATAACCTTTCGTTGGCAAACTATAATGTAGCTAAATATGTGCCTTATGGCCCGGTAAAAGAGGTTTTACCTTATCTTTTGCGTAGGGCACAAGAAAATACCTCGGTTAAGGGGCAAACAGGTAGAGAGCTTTCACTCATTATAAAAGAGAAAAAACGCAGAAAAAAATAGATGTTTTACGTATTTAAGTGTTTGTAAATCATTGTATTAAATAATTTTATTTTTCTTCAAAAAAATCTTCAAATAAAATTGCTTTTTTAAGAATATTGAGTAGTTTTGTTACTCAATAATGATAGAAACGCTTATTTCATCTAAAACTCGAGTTAAACTGTTAATGAAATTTTTCCTTAACAGCAGCACCACGGCTTATTTGCGTAGCCTTGAAGAGGAGTTTGGAGAATCTACCAACGGTATTCGTTTAGAACTAAATAAGTTTGAAAAAGCCGGATTTATAGATTCATATAGCGAGGGAAACAAAAAACTATTTAAAGCCAATACTAAACACCCACTTTTTAAGGATATAAATAGCATTGTACTTAAACTTACAGGTTTAGACTATATAGTTGATTACATAGTGCAACGCATTGGTGATTTGCACAAAGTTTATTTGGTAGGGAAGTTAGCTAATGGGCAAAACACCAATATAATTGATATTGTTTTAGTTGGAGATAACATTAACCAAACCTTTTTGCTTGAACAGGTGCAAAAAGCAGAAAAAAAGATTGGTAAAAAAATTAGATATGTGCATTTTGGGTCGGAAGAATTTAATTTAACCAAAATTAAAGAGCCAGGCCTACACCCCTTGCTTCTTTGGAGTAAGTAGAAACGAATTGGTTATCATGCTGAATTAATAGAAGCATGATTTTAAGATATAAAACTCACTTAGTCTGATGTGACTGAGGAGGCGAAGCTGTGAAGATTAAAAGTTTAAAATGCAAGGCATAGAAATAAAAATACAAAGCAATAAAAATTGGCATGCTTTGTATGTTTCTTCTCGTCAGGAAAAAAAAGTGCAGGATAACTTGTTAAAAAAGGGTATCGAAGCTTATACGCCTATTATGAAAACGATGAGGCAATGGAGCGATCGTAAAAAAATGATAGAATTGCCTTTAATAAGTGGATATGTATTTGCTTATATCTCTCAGCAAGAACAAGATAAAACTATGCAAACTAAAGGTGTTGTAAACTTTGTGCGTAGCGAAGGTAAAATAGCCGTGGTGCGTGATATTGAAATTGAAAGATTAAAGCAACTGATAAACTTGGGCTATCAAATGGAAGCACAAGGGATAAATAATAATTACAAGCAAGGCGATAAAGTTAAAATTACATCGGGTGCATTAAAAAATATAGAAGGCTTTGTGGTAGAAAGTAAAGAAGGGCGCTTTATTGATGTGTTATTAGAAAGTATAGGTCAAAGTATTCGTGTAAAATTACCGCAGGAAATTTTAATCCCTGTTAAATAAAGAAACTCATGACAGAAACAATTACTCTTCATACAAACAATTTATCTGGGTTGAAAATATTAATAACAGGCGGTGCCGGGTTTATTGGTTCTCATTTAGCTAATTATTTTACCATTAACGGTGCGCAAAAAGTGGTTGTATTAGATGACTTATCTACCGGATTTGAAAAAAATATAGAGCCACTTAAATCGTATGCAAATTTTGCCTTTATAAAAGGCAGCATTACGGATGAAGCCACTTGCTTAAAAGCCTGTAAAGACATTGATGTGGTGTTGCATCATGCAGCCTTAGGCTCTGTGCCACGAAGTATAGAAACTCCCATTAAAACAAACGAAGTAAATGTAAGTGGCTTTGTAAATATACTTTTTGCAGCTAAAGAATGTGGAGTTAAAAAGTTTGTGTACGCATCTTCTTCATCTGTTTATGGAGATGATGCTACAACGCCGAAAATTGAAAGCAAAACAGGTAACTTGTTATCGCCTTATGCAGTTAGTAAGCATACTAATGAAAAGTATGCTGCTGTATTCTCTAACCTATATAATATTACAACAGTTGGTTTGCGCTATTTTAATGTATTTGGAGAAAGACAAAATCCAAATGGTCCCTATGCGGCTGTTATCCCTAAATTTATTGCTTCTTTAATGGAAAATAAAGCACCTGTTATTTATGGCACAGGAGATAACACGCGCGATTTTACTTATGTTCAAAATGTAATAAAAGCTAATATACTTTGTATTGAGAATGAAAAACTGCCAAAACACACAGTTATGAATATTGCTTGCGGTGGTACAATTTCAGTAAACGAAATTTACAACCACATTGCAGACCTGCTTGGTAAAACTGATATCAAAGCTCAATATTTAGCTGAAAGACCAGGCGAAATAAAAAACAGCTTTGCCAATATATCTTTAGCTACACAAACTATTGGATTTAAACCCGTAGCTACTTTACAAGAAGGATTAGCTAAAACAGTTAATTGGTTTAAAAACACCAATGCTTAATTGGTAATAAGAACGAATATCATTTTAGAGCTTAATGAATAAAACGACTGAAATTTGGGATTTAAAAATTAAACCTCATTCTAAATGGTACGATATTAGGTTGGGTGAGATTTTAAACTATAAAGACCTTTTGTTTTTATTTGTTAGAAGAGATTTTGTATCTGTTTACAAGCAAACCATATTAGGACCAATATGGTTTTTTATACAACCA
>DATHOW010000015.1:0-16392 GCA_035484495.1 Bacteroidia bacterium
TAATGCTTGCGGTTAATGGTGCAGGTTGGGTAAGTGTGTAAGTTATTGTTTGTTTACACTGAACAGAATCGCTAATGGTAACCGAATAAACCCCCGCAGATACACCGTGTATTTGGTTAGTAGTTGCGTTTGTATTCCATAAATAAGTATAAGGGCTTGTACCACCTGCCGCATTTACTTTTACGCTGGCGGTATCGCCATTACATTTTATATTAGTTGAAATAATGCTTGCGGTTAATGGCGCAGGCAAGGTAAATGTGTAAGTTGCTATATTGGTACAGTGTGCAGAATCGGTAATTGTAATTGAGTAACTGCCCACCGTAATGCCGTGTATTTGATTGGTAGTTGCATTTGTATTCCATAAATAAGTATAAGGACTTATACCACCTGTAACATTTACTTTTAAGGTGGCTGTATCGCTATTACATATTTTTTGTAAAGAAAAATTGGCAACAATGGCAGTTGGTTGGGTAAGGGTGTCAAATCCTACACCGGTACAGTGAGCCGAATCGGTAATGGCAATTGTGTAAATGCCCGCCGTAACTCCATGAATTTGATTAGTGGTTGCTGAGGTGTTCCATAAATAAGTATAGGGGCTATAACCACCTGTGGCAATTGCTTTTATACTGGTTGTATCGCCCATACATTTTATTTTAGTTGATGTAAAACTTGCCCCTATTGGAAGAGGCTGGGTAAGTGTATAAGTTGCTACATTGGTACAGTGGACAGAGTCGCTAATGGTTACTGTATAAACACCTGCGGTAGCCCCATAAATTTGATTAGTAGTTGCCGTTGTGTTCCACAAATACGTATAAGGGCTATAACCACCTGTGGCAATTACTTTTATGTTGGTTGTATCTCCATTACATTTTATGGTAGTTGCCGTAAAACTTGCCGCTATTGGTGCAGGGTGGGTATATGTATAAGTTGCCGCTTTGGTACAATGAGCCGAATCGGTAATGGTAACACTATAAATGCCCACAGTAGCCCCATGAATTTGATTAGCGGTTGCATTTGTGTTCCATAAATAAGTATAAGGGGTATAACCACCTGTGGCATTTACTTTTATAGTAGCTGTATCGCTATTACATATTTTTAGTAAAGAAAAATTTGCGGCAATGGCGGGTGGTTGCGTTATAACTACGCTAAATATATTTGCACAAGCTGTTGCATCAGCTACTTTAACCGTATAGGTGCCTGCCGCTAAACCCGATACGCTGGAAGTGGTTTGCCCCGTTTGCCATTGATAGGTGTAAGGCGATGCACCATTGCTTGCTGTAATTGTGGCTGCCCCGGTTGATAAACCATTGCAAAGAACATTGCTTGTATTTATTTGTGTTTGAAAACCGGTAAATGCAACTACAACTGTATCCACCTTAGTTTGGGTGGGGCAACCATTATCTGATATGCTGGCTAAATAAGTACCGGATGGTAAATTAATGGCGGTGGTACCTGTTTGAACCGGTGTTGTGTTCCAGGTAATGGTGTAAGGAGATGTGCCACCTGTAGCCGTAACGGTTGCACTGCCTAAAGCATTACTACAATTTGTATTTTGAACCGCTAATGTGGTTTGTATAGTTGTAGAATTACAAAGCGATAACGAAACCTGAATGGCCGAAACAAAATTAGCACCGCATGCATATAAATTATTGCTTAGCCCCAATTTTACATCAAAAATAGTATCGGGCATGATAAAGGAGTTAACTAAATTTAAACTTGAATTGTATTGCCTTACTACATTACTATCGCCTAAAAAAACATTATCGCAATCATCGGATGTTAAACCTCCCCAATAAACTCTGCTTGAATCTCCGAAAGCAGGATAATTTATTCTTTTATAAGCTAATTGTGCTCCATTACTGCCTTGCCATTTTTTTAGCACATAACTATCATACGTATAAACATTGGTATTTGAAGTTGTAATGCCATTGTAACCATTTGGACAACCACTAACACTATTTGAGTAAAAATAATTACTAGCTGCCTCCTGTAAATTATAATTTGTTGATACATTGTAGGTAGTAGGCATAAGGCTTGGCAAAGGAAGTTTTACCAGTTGATTATCGAATATTCCATCATTTTGTGCTGACTTATTGGTTACCTGATAGCAATTACCATAGTTATCTAATGCCAAACAATTAACATCATGGCAGCAATTGGTTGTAGATTCATATTGTACCATATTTAAATTTGTGAGGTTTGTATCTAAATAACAGGTTTGATATGTGGGACTAGAAGTTCCACCACCTGCAATTACCGCTTTGTTTGAACATTTACTATATGAGATACGCCACATTTCTACAAAATACGGATTGCCCGGAAAAGTTGCAAGTAACACACCTGCCGAATTTAATTTTAAAGCCCGCGCACCAATAAAGGGCTTAAATCCTTCTACAATATAAATGCTACCACTATGTATATCAATGGCAAAATCTCCATAGTATGAGGATATTGTATTTGCAGAATACGTCCAAATAAGAGTTCCGGTAGGAGAATATTTGTTTAACGTGCAAAATCCCATCGCATCATCTCCTCCATAAGCATACACATTTCCTAGTTTATCATAATCAACATCATAAGCTCTATTTGCATTTGGAAAATTTGGGTTTACAGTCCAAGGGTCGATAACAATGGTTTGGTTGGTAGGAGTTTTATCTACAAAAAAACCAACGGTGTTTTTATGCAACACAAAATTACTTTTTATAGCTGCTTTATTATTTAGTTGGTAGGTGTATGGCTGGTGGTCGGTAATGTAACCAAACTCGCTTTTAATACTAATATTGCCTTGTTGGTTTAACTCAACACCATTGTTGTTGGGGTAATTTATTTTTATTTGATTAACATCGGCACCGGGATGTAAGTAGATGCTGTACTTAATGCCGGTGGTATCGGCAGGAAACTCATATACCACATCAATAAAAGGATATATATTTTTGTACGTTAATTTTTTATAGGCTTGTGCCTTTATAGTTATTTTGCCTTGTTTATCGTTTACATCGCTATAGGTATAATAATTACTTACTATATCATCTGCCATAATTTGCACATTGGGGTTAGTGCCCTGCCATTGCATTTGATGGAATTGGGAAATGGTTTTGTAATTAAATTCTTTTTCGTCTTCTCCTTTGCTTCCCTCGTTTTCATTAATGCCTAGTTTCTCTTTTAATTGTTCTATTTCGTGTTCGGTATTTTTTTGTTTTGTAAGGTGTTGTACAGTGTAACCTGTTTTTGTAAAATAGTAGGTTACGCCATCAATAGTTGCGGCATACAATATTTCATCGGGGCTTATTTTGTCTTTAATAAAAAACTGCCCTTTGTTTTGGATAAAGTTTTTTTGTTCGAAAGGCTTTTTAACTGTCCATTTTATTTGAGCATTGCTTTCATTTAAAAAAAAGAAAACGAGAAAAAAAGCAAGGCAACCTTTTTGCATAAATAAGTATAGTACGTAAAGATAATATTTTTTTACGTTGGGGGGTTGCAACGAAAATTATTTTGGCTGCGAAACAGATTTACTCATTTGTTTTTATTTTAAAATGCATTCGCTATTTCGCTTCGCTCGGTTCTCCTTTCAGTTGAAATGATAAGCAGACGATGACTTGTAACGATAAAACCCTACGCTGTAATCAGCGAACGCAAAAATTTAATTGTTGTTTGGCAATGAAATTATTCGGCCATCATAAATAGGTTTACCATCGCTAATGATGCGATAGATGTAAGTACCGGGTGCAATTTGTGTAGTGTTTACAGTTTCGGCAATTTGTTTTTTGCCTTTAACAGGTAAATCAAACTCGGCTACTTTGTTGGCCATAATATCGAAAAATTGAATGCTGCATTTTTTTAAGTTAGCGGCTTTAGATGTAAGGTTTATGGTTAGGTTATCTTTAAATGGGTTTGGAAATAAGGTTACATCCAATTGTTTTTCGGGTACGGCATCGATACCGGTTGTTGGTATAAAGTTTATTTTTAGGATAGGGTGAATTTCTAAATTGTTTGGTGCAGCACCTGTTTGTCCGTGTGGTGGGTCAACAAAAGCTACGCCATATATTTGTACCGGTGCAATGTGTACACTGCTATAGCTTCCTGAACCAATATACGTATCAACAAAATTACGAGCCGCGGTATATTGAGGAACATAATTTGATGAGGCAGCTGCCGAGCAAACCGGGTCAGGAATTTCGCCAATTAGTGTATGCGTGCCATCACTTAATACAAGGTGATAATCGTTATCGGTTTCGGCTTTTTTTACCGTTACGTTGCAGGTAAATGTATAGCATTTATCTTCTACACCTGCGTAACGCGGCATGCTGGTGCTTGGTGTTGGTGTAACAATGTTTACCATTGAGTTTACGGTTGCAGGTAGGGCGGTAAAGTTAATGGTGCTAACAGCAGCATCAACCAACACTTTTTGCGACCAACGCTCGGTGCCACCACACATAACTTGTTTGCCGTTTATAAGTGCGTGTTCTTCCTCCTCTTCTTCTTCCTCTTTGTGTTTACTATTGCTTTGTGCGTTTGTTATGTTAACTGCTAACAAAAACATAAATAAAAATAGGTTTGCAACCTTAAAATTAAATAACGAGCTAATAAGTAATTTTTTTATTTTCATGGGTAAGCGTTTTAAATGTTAAACATTATATGAATACAAGTTAGGTTATGATATTGTTAAGATTCTGTGTTTTTTAGTTAAAAAAATAAGCCAACAACCCATTTTGCTACATTTTAACGATGTGCGTTTATATATAATCGTTAATTGTTGTTTTAGTGTAGATGAAAAAAATGATTTTTTTATTGACTTGTTGCACACAATTGGAATATAATTTATTTAAAAAATTAGCATTATGCGCTTAAAATTTTAAATTTGACGTACAAACCAAAAACCTTAGTATGAAAAATAAAATTGTAAAAACAGTATTATTAAGCAGCTTGTTTACTGTATTAGGCTTTGCCGTTAACGCGCAAAATGAGCCGGGTAAAAAACAAGAGAAACAAATGATTAAAGAAGAAAAGGCTCAAGTAAAATCAGACAAAGCTAAAATAGAGTCTGATGAGGCAAAACTAAAAGCTGATCAGGCTAATGGAACCAACAAAGCCGAAAAGAAAGAAGATAAAGCACAAATGAAAGCTGATAAGGCTAAAGGCAAAGCTGATGAAGCACAATTAAAAGCTGATAAAGCAGTAAAAGCACACGAATAACAAATCTTGTTATTAAAACAAAAAAGCCTCGCTATGTGCGAGGCTTTTTTGTTTTGATATAATTACTGAATTTGGGTTTGAATGAAATTATCAATTATTATTTTGTCGCCAATTTTTGCATCAGGAAAAAACAGAAAAATATTTAGTTTGTTTTTAAAACGAGCCTCAAAGCTTTCGGTTTTAAGTTGTTTAATAAAACCATAACCATCAAAGCCTACTATGGTTGGGTGAATTAATGAGCCATCACTTTTTAAAAGAGATACGTTTGCAAAATTGGTTTGTAAATTAAAACTGGCTTTTTTGCCCGCTGTTACGCTTACCCAAACAGCTACTACGTTTTTTAGTTGGTTAAGCTCGTTACAGTTTATAGAATCAACATCGCACTCAACCATGTTAACCTTAAACTCGGCATTGGGGTTTGGTACATTGCAATAATTTTTGCTGTTCCATATTTTGGCTGATGCATTGGCACTTTTTACAAACGCTTGCGTTGGCATAGGTTTGTTGTTTTTAAAAGTTTGCAAGGGCTTGGTTACCGTTGTTGGATTATTTATAGAAGAATCTACAGTTGGACTCGCAACCGCAAGCGGTGCTGTTACCTGAGCCGGCAAAACATTACTTGTTGCTAAACTTGTTTGGGTGGCAACAGCTTGTGCAGTAGTTGCTATGTTATTACTTATTTTATTTTTTGTGCTTGTTGTTTGCGGTGTAGGGTTTGCTTTTGTTGTGGTAAAACTAAGGGTATCTTTTAGGGCTTGGTTTTGTTTGTTGCTTGTATCAATAACTGTTAGTTGTTTTTGCGGGCTTGGTTTATTGTATGCTTTATACACAAGTACCGAAGATGTTATTAGCGCCACAGTAACTAAACCTTTTGCTATAAGTGCTTTTAAAATGGCTTTTTGTGCCAGTGCTGCGTTGCTTTTTATGCTATTGAAATTAATGCCCTGCATAATTTGCTGGCTGGTTAACTCGGGGCGGTTTTCAATTATTTTGTAGTTTTTCATGTTTAAAGTTTTAATTGGTTGAGAAAATATGTTAGTCTATTTTGCTGTAGATGTCTTTTAGTTTATCTAACACGCGGTAGGTTTTAATTTTTGCGTTGCTTTCGGTTATTTGTAATATTTGACTGATTTCGAGAAAAGGTCGTTCTTCAAAATAGCGCAACTCAATAAGAAGTAAATCTTCTCGCGATAAATGAAGGAGTGCTTTTTTTAAGATGGCTATACGCTCGTCGGTTTTTACGTCAACCTCGTTTGCCATGTATTTAATGGTTTTTTCGTCGATGCTGATAGCGCGTGTTTTTTTTGAGTGACGATAAAACTGATTGATTTCGTTTATGGCAATACGAAATAACCAACTTGAAAATGGAAAGCCCTGGTTTTTATATTTACTAATGCCTACTAAGGCTTTTGTAAAAATAATGGCGGTAACCTCGCGACTATCATCAAGCAACTCTACACGTTTGTACACAAACCGTAAAATTTGCTCGTAGTATTTTAAATAGAGGGGCTCAAAACATTGGGGGTTTGTTTTGGCGGCTTCTATTTGTTGCTCTTCGGTTTGGTTAGACATAGAATTTTAATTTGGTTGGTTATATATATGTAACGCAACCAGGGTATAAAAGATACAAAATAAGTTATAATTTAAATTGATGGCTTATAAGTTGTGTTGCTTATGTAAGCACTTTAAAATTATATGCATAAAAAAAAGCCCTAGTGATTGGGCTTTTATTTTTATCGCTTACAGAGTGATTGAACTAAACCACTAGCTAAAACTCTGCAGTTGATATTATTTTGATACGCGTATTTTTTGCGTAGTTTTTTCGAATGCTTTTTTGTTTACATGCATTAATATAAAAAGCAACAAACCTGTGCGTTTATAATTTACGAATGCGTTGTATATTGATTTAAAATGAAACATGCCTAAAAAGTGTATTACAATTACTTTTTAGACGGTTAAGCATTTTTGAAGGAAAGAAATTCGTTCAAAAAAAACTTTAAGGTGTTCGTCTAACTATATGCAAGTTAAACATAAAATTTAACTAACCTAATTTTTTTAAATGTTAAAAGACCTTAATTAACATTTTTGGCTTAAACCTTATGGCAACATTTGTATCAAATAAAAAAAATAAACCCTATAAAAAATGAAAAAAGTATTTATTAAAATTTCGGCCTTATCACTAACGGTAATGGTGTTGGCTACATCGTGTAAAAAAACAGCGGGTCCGGCAGGGGCTACCGGCGCAACGGGTGCAACGGGTCCAAACTTAACAGGCAACCTGCAAGGTGTGGTTTCGTTATATGATGTTAGCGGTGCAAAAATGTTATCTACAACCTTGCAAGCCGGCGATAGTTTAGTACTAACTAATAATAGCACAGGTGCTGTGTTAAAAACAGTTACTAATGCCAACGGCGATTATTTGTTTAGTAACATTAGTACAGGCACGTATAGTATTACGGTTAGCAAACCAAGTAATGGTACTATGGCTTTTGGTAATGTAATTACACAGGGCATTCAGTTTTCGGGTGGCGGAAATGCGGATAGAAACTTTGCTTTATCGGTTGTGCCAACTACCAGTGTAAATTTTATTGCCAGTACTGATACAAGTTTTACCAGTAACGGAGCAGGGAATGTGGCGCAAAATTATGTAAAAGTAAGGGGTGGTGTACCTGTATCGGCAGGTGGTACTACGGTAATTTTATTTGCATCTATACCGGGCGCAAGTACAGTAAGCAGTGCTGTTGGTAATTATTCGGCTGCTTATACAACAACAATAGCGGCGGGTGTAAACAAGTTTACTATAAATATACCAACGGCTAATTTATACGATTTAGGTTTTACAACCGGTAACACAGTTAATTTTGCGGCATACATTTTAGGTGGCAACACGGCTGCATCTAGCTATGTTGATTGGACTACCGGCGAAACTGTTTATACAGCCTTAAGCAGCACGCCTATGAATATATCTGCATCGGTTCAGTAATTTTTTAAATAAGTTTATATAAAGCCGTCACACCAAGTAAAAAATTAATTTGGTTTGGCGGCTTTTATAGCAAGCACATATTTGTAAACGGCATCTTTATCGGCATTGCTTATATTGGCACGCTGAGCCATATCATCCATAATATCTTTCCATTGGGTTTCGGTGCGATTATAAATGTTTTTAGCCCCGTGGCAGTTTATGCATTTGCCTACGCTGTAAATAGTAAAACCTTGTTGCAAGGTGGCTAAGCTAACATCGGGGTATTTTGGTTGTATGGCAAGTAACTCTTGGTTACCCGGCGGGTAAACACCATGTGTATATTTTGTGGCTTCAAAATTATTTTGTGCCGGAGTTGTTGCAACAATTGATGTGCTTGTGCTTTTTTTAGTAGCACGGCAGGCAGCAAAAATTATAACAGCTGCAATAATTAAAATGATGCTTTTTGTTTTCATGTTTTTAGCAACCACGCCCTTTTGATTTTTCTAGTTTTATAAACACCGTATTAAGGTTGTTGTAATAATGCAGCTTGCTTTGTATAATATACCCAACAGCACTTTCGTTTCTGTAATCGTACATAAAGGTTTTTTTTGCCTGCGTTGCAATTGGTTTTGTGGTTACTGTTTTACAACTTACGGCTAAAACTAATAACAGTATTATGCTTAGTGTTTTCATGGTGTTTAAATTTTATTGAGTTACTTTTTTTACCTCATCATCCGTTAAAAAATGAAAATGGCTAAAGGTGTTACCACCACAGCCGCCTGTTACGTAACGAAAGCTCACTACGGTATCTTTAGCACTTTGCGCAATTTGTATAACAATTACCAGTTCGTTTGTTTTCATATACGAGTTATAGTACGTTGCCAATTTAGGTAAAAGCATATTGTAGGGTTTAATGTTTGCATTTGGTTTTTCGCCATAGTGATGAAGTGCTTTTCCTGTTTTTGTTTCTTCGTAACTCGGAAACCTGCCATTAACCACAGGTACTTTATCCCACTGTTTTATGTTTACAGGCGGAAAATCTCTATGGGCATCGGGGCAATCAAAATTGGTCATAAGGTTTCCTTCTTCAAAAAAACCTTTTGAGTTATTATATTCCTCTAACGGAATATATGCTTTGCTGTAGTAGGTGGTTACTAAAGAGTTGTTGGCGGTAACAGGTTCAATTGGTTTAATTGATGCCATCCACCTGGTTGCCGGTTGCTCATTGCAAGCCTGCAAAAAACAAATGGCAGCTAGTAGTATAATAAGCGATGTGTTTTTCATACAACAAAGATACTTCGGCACATACCGATATTTTGTTAGCAACTAGTTATTGACTTGTTAACGACTTGTTAATGCAGGTTGTACGCTATGGTAAATGCTTAATTTTGAAAGACAGATGAAACTAAACCGAAACAAATTATTTATTGCAACATCATCCATAGCGCTGCTGCTGGTACTTTTTATACAAGTAAACTGGTTGTTTGAAACCGCAAAAAGTAAAGAAGAATTATTTAACGAAAAAGCCAACATAGTTTTAGCACGAACTACCGAGGCACTTAATGCCGATAAAGAAACCTGTAAAAATATGGAGGTTTGCGTAGGCAAAAAAGAAACCCATAAAATAGATTCGTTGTTTAGGCATTACATGAATTTTTACCACTTCCGAATTGATTACTCGTTTGAGGTTGTAAAACCAAACGTAGCATTGCCGCAAAATATGTATCCGCCCGAACCGGGTTGCTACAAAAATAATTTAGATGCAGTAGCTAACAAAAATGGTTGGGAGTTAAAACTGTTTTTCCCAAATAAAAAACAATTTATTATGGGTCAAATGGGTAGCCTGTTTATTACATCGCTTATTTTAATAGTGCTGGTGTTGGTTTTATTTTGGCGCACGGTTTTATTGCTGGTTAAAGAAAAACAACTGGCAAACCACACTACCGATTTTTTAAACAACATGACCCACGAGTTTAAAACCCCTTTAACCAATATTGCCTTAGCGGGTAAAATGATTATAAAAGATTTAGCAGGCAAGCCCGATGGAAAAACAAAACAGTACTCCGAAATTATTTTAGAAGAAAATGAAAAGCTGCGCCTGCAAATTGAGCAGGTGCTAAGTATAACTGCCTTAGAGCGGGGCGAAATTCCGCTACACAAAACCGAACTAGATTTGCACACATTAATTAATGAGTGTGTAAAAAGCTTTAACCTGCAAATTGAAAACGCGCAAGGCAACCTACAAGTAAACCTGCAAGCTAACGAGCACGTTATAATGGGCGATAAAGTACAGCTTACCAACGCCTTTTATAATTTAATTGATAATGCCATAAAATATGCGCAGCAAAAACCCGAGCTGCTAATTGAAACACATAACCAAGATAAAAACATACTTGTTACCATTGCCGATAAGGGCATTGGCATAGAAAAAGAATATCAGCAAAAAGTGTTTGATAAATTTTTTAGAGTGCCCACCGGCGATGTACACAATGTAAAAGGTTTTGGCTTGGGTTTAGCTTACGTAAAAAAAATTATTGAACTACACCAAGGCACTATTACACTTGTTAGCCAAAGCAAAAAAGGCACTACATTTACCCTAACCTTGCCCTATGCCTAAACCCGCGCTTAAAATACTTTTGGCCGAAGACGACCTTAACCTGGGCATGCTGTTGCTTGATTATTTAGAAACCGAAGGCTTTGATGTTAAGCTGTGTAAAGATGGCGAGCTTGCCCTAAAAGCATTTGACACACACACGTTTGATTTATGTTTGCTTGATGTAATGATGCCTAAGCTGGATGGCTTTGCCGTAGCAAAAGCCATTAAAGCAAAAGATAAAAACGTACCCATTATTTTTATTACCGCAAAATCATTAAAGGCCGATAAACTAAAAGGTTATGACCTAGGTGCCGATGATTATATTACCAAACCGTTTGACGAAGAAGAATTGGTTTGGAAAATAAAAGCCCTTATACGCCGCCTGCCTCAAACAAAAACCGAAACCAAAGTGCCGCTTATTTTAATTGGCAAGTATAGTTTTGATTGTAGCAAGCAATCGTTAATGCTGGGTGGTAAAACAAAACGCATTACCGAAAAAGAAAGCGATATACTGCATTATTTATGCAGCCATAAAAACAGCATAATAAAACGCGAAGATTTATTAAAAGACCTTTGGGGTGAAAATGATTATTTTTTTGGCCGTAGTTTAGATGTGTTTATTACCAAAATACGCAAGTACTTAAAAGACGACCCAAGCCTAAGCATCGAAAATGTTTTTGGCGTTGGCTTTATTTTTAATGTGCCCAACGTTTAAGCACCGTAATGCCCATCCATTTTAATTACTACTTGTTAGTAATTGATTTATTTGCTTTTTGTATTTGCGTTTTTTTACAACATAATATTTATAATCGCGAATAATTTGGCGAATATCAAACCAGGCACCATACGAATAATAAAAGCCGTTAAAGTTTAGGTTGGCATTTTTTTCGGAAGTAAAGCGGTAGCCCACCATGCCAATAATGCCCACCCACTTAGTAGGCTTAAAAGCCAGCAAGGGGCCAATGCCACCTACCAGCATACCGGCCGACCTATCGGCCAGGAGTCTACTGGTATTTGGGTCGTAGTATTTGTAATCGTACTTGCCCAAACCAACTTCTGTTTGAAAATCAATTTCCCAAAAACGCCTGTCTAAAATTACATACTGGTAAAAAAAGGTCAGGTAATTCATATTAAGTGTACGGTTGGTGGGTATATTTTTTTCGGTTTTGGTTTTAACTATTTGCTTTGAGCTTGAGGTTATTACATAACCACCTAAACCAAAAACATGGCGCTCGTTAATTAACACCCCCAATTGCAGACCATTAATGTTGATAGATTGGTTGCGTATAAAGGAGTTGCGTTGGTCTAAATTAATAAAGGGGCGGTATTTTTGAAACCTATATATATGTGTGCTATCGGCTTTTAGCTGCGCCGTTAACGAATCCTTACTATGGCTTTGCTGCGGGCTAAGGTTTTGAGCCTCTAAAAAGGGGGCTAGTAAGGCTAAAAATAAAATGAAGATTGGTTTACCCATACAGATTTAACATTTAGACCTTAAAAGTAACATAAGGTTTAAAAATGCAGTAAAAAATATGCGTTTTAACATAAAAAAGACAGTTTTTACACCTGTTTTGATAAAAACAAACTGATGAAATGATTAAAATGGCAAACAAAAGTTAAAAAAATACCGTTAAAACGCAGTTTTTTAATTTTTTTTTTGGGGAGGATATATAAAAGAGTATATCTTTAGCAAAATTTTTAAAAACAAATAAAGATGAAAAAACAATTACTTACACTTGCACTTGGTGTTTCTAGCCTAGCTGCATTTAGCCAAACGCCATCAACGATTTGGAAATCTTATAACTCTAACTTGGCTGCGTCTCACCGCGTAGAACATATTAGTGTTGTTGATACTAACATTGTATGGGGCGTTGATGGAACTCAATATAACATGTTTACTCGTACTACTGATGGAGCAAATTTTCATGGTGGTTTGTTTAACCCAGATACTGTTAGTTTCAACATTGCAGGTATATCTGCGGTTGATGCTAACACTGCGTTTATTGCTACTTTTAATAAAAGCCAAACTGCAACTAATAGCGGTCAAATTTTAAAAACTACTGATGGTGGTACTACTTGGGTTAATAAAGTAACTGCAGGCATGTACACTGGGTCAACAGTAGCTTTTATTGATTGGGTACATTTTTGGGATGCTAACAACGGTATAGTATTTGGTGACCCAAATGGTCATACAGTATCTACTGCTACTGTTAACATGTGGGAAATTTATCGCACAGGTGATGGTGGTGCTACTTGGAATCGTGTAGCAGACGCTAACGTACCAACACCTATTAATGGTGATGGTGGTTTAACAAGCTCTTACACAACTTTTAAACATTTTATGTGGGCCGGTACTTTTAACGGTTTAGTTTTAGCATCTGCTGATAGCGGAAGAACTTGGACTTACCCTAACTCAACTACAATTGGTTTAGATGGTGGTTGTAATGGTGTTGCTTTCAGAGATTCTATTCACGGTTTAGCTTGGGGTGTTAAAACCGCAGGCGGAAGTGATTTTGGTTTAGTTAGCACATCGGATGGTGGTGTAACTTGGACTCCAAGAAACTTAACTACTTCGGCAGGCGATTTAGCAGCTGTTAATGATATTTGTGCAGTTCCAAAATCAAATATGTTTATGTCAGTTGGTCTTGATAGCGCGCTTACTAGTGCTTTAACATCAGTAACTTATGATGATGGTGCAACTTGGACAGTAAAAGAAACAGGTACTTCTAACCCGGTAAGAATGTTATGTGTACACATGATTGACTCTACAAACGGTTGGGCCGGTAACTACTCAGATACTTCTAGCATTTACCAACGCGGTAAAGGTGGAATGAACAAATTTGGTTTACATCATGCAAATGGTTGCCCTATTGCTATAACTACTACATCATCTAGCACACCTTATAACGTATGTTTAGGTAGCGCTATTACAATGACTGCAAGTGGTTTAAACACGTATACTTGGAGCACAACAGCAACAACTGCTAGTATTTCTGCAACACCAACTGCAAGTGCTACTTATAGCGTAGCAGGAACTACAACTGCAGGTTGCGCTAACTACGAAACGGTTAACATAACTGCAATAAGCGGTACTGTTGTAGCAACGGCTCCTGGTCATACAGTTTGCCCTGGTACACCAACAGCTTTAATTGTTTCAGGTTCTACTACATATAGCTGGTCTCCAGCAACTGCTTTATCAGTTACAACAGGCTCGACTTCAACTTCGACTGCTACAACTAGCGTAACTTATACTGTTAGCGGTGTTAAAAACAACTGTCCTTTAACTCCGGCAACAATTAACATGGTTATTAAAACAGTACCAACTGTAAGTGTAACAGCTAGCTCATACTCTATATGCCCTGGTGCAACTGCAACCTTAACTGCAAGCGGAACTGCAACTACTTATACTTGGAGCGGTAACGCAGGAAGTGCAACAACTGCAAGTGTTGCGGTAACTCCTACAGTTAGCACAACGTATACTGTAACCGGTAATTATACTGTAACTAACTGCCCTACTAAAACAGCTGTTACTGTATCAGTAGGTTGTGTAGGCATCGAAAATTACACAAGCACTAGCAACGTACACGTTTACCCTAACCCAAGCACTGGTTTAGTTACTATTAGCTTAACTAATGTTGAAACTGGTACTGTTATGTATGTTACAAATATGATTGGTCAGCAAGTTGCTAAAACAACTTTAAAAGACTTAAACACTAACTTTGATTTCTCATCTTTTGAGAAAGGTGTTTATTTTGTTACTGTAACAAACGGAAACAACAAACACGTTGAAAAACTGATTATTCAGTAATTAGAAATATAAAACTTTAACGAGTTTAAAAAAGAGCCCACATAATGTGGGCTCTTTTTTTTGGATAAAATTTTGGGTGGTGTATGACTTATTATAATTAATAAATTTAATGCATGAAAAAAATTATTGTTTTACTTGTGCTGTTAGCAGCATACAGTTGTAAAGATGTAGATAGCAGTAAAAGTGCTTGCAATGAAATTATGAATGCCGATAAAGCCATGAATGAGTTGGCGGGCACAGAGGGCTTTCATAAGGCTTTGTTACAATTTGCAGATGATGATGTTATTAAACCCAACGAGGGCGACTTGCCCGTTATTGGTAAAAAATTGGTAGCACTTAAATGGGCTCGTGCAGAAGATACAAAAGCAATTAGCTGGAAACCTATTAGGGTTGAGGCATCAACTGCGGGCGATTTGGGTTATACGTTTGGTTACTGGACCTTTGTAACCAAGGATACAACCCTGTATGGAAACTACTGCACCGTTTGGAAAAAACAAAAAACCGGTGCCTGGAAATTTGTTTTTGATGGGGGCAACAGCACGCCAAAGCCAATTGCGGAATGATGCGTTTTAAATTTTAAATATTGAGTGGTTGCCCGCGTTAGGGATTGCAACGAAAAGCTTTTTATTGTAATCGATAAAAACTTGAAGTGGAAAGCCCGACGGTGGTAACCCACCGGAACGCCCTATTAATTTACTTAGAGTTTTCGGCTAGTTTGATGAGTAAGTCGCTTACGTTTAGGCCGGTTTTTTGAATTTGCTTTTCGTTAAGCTTAAATTTTATTTTGTTGCCTTCGGGATAGATGGAAACGTGTGCGTTTGCTTTATCGAGAAACTGATTTTCTTCGATTACTAAAATTGGTTGACCCTGCAGGTGTTTGTTGTTTTTATAAAATTCTTTTTGTTTGTTTTCGACCACAACAATAACGTGGTAAAATTTTTTGGAAGTGGGGTTGTAGGGTTCGACAGTTACGGGTAAACCATGAATTTTTTTGCCATATATATAGGAAGCTAAAGCTGTGTTTAAGCTAGACTCGCCAATGGTGCCGATAAGAAAATTTGTTTCTTTAACAAAGCTGGGCCAAAAAACATATTTGGTTATGCTGTATATATAGAGGGCTTTTGTATCGTACTCTTGCGTTTTTGAAATGGTGGTGGGTTTTGTTTTTGCAACACTAGTTTTAGGAGAACCGGGTGTTGTTTTTTTTAGATTTGCATCGTGCAACATGCTATCTAATAAAGTTATTTGGTTTTTTAGGCTGTCGTTTTCGGTGGCCATTTTAGTGAGCACATCTTCGAGGGTTACTTTATCGTTAAGCGATTGTTGGTGCTGTTGATTTAGTGCGCTGTACTTTTTTTTGGAAACGCAGGAGGTGAGTAGTAATAAAAGCAGGCTGAGGTTGATTAATTTTGGTTTCATGTTTTTAATGCACACAAATTTAGGCTATTTATGTTTTACATTCAATTAGTTTTTTTAAGTCATTTTTTTGTTAAATTTGACTGTGTAGCTGATAAACAAAATGCGACTTATAGAAACTAGAATTACTACTATGTACTTACGCGAAGATAACGTGTTGGTACTTGATATTAAGCCAAACCAAGTTTTTAGCAAGCACGATGCTTATGAGGTTATTGCCGCCGCAGGCGAAATTGGCAAAGGTAAAAAATTTAGAAATTTAATTTTGGTGGGCGAACATTCAATTGCCGATATAGAGGCCATTAAATTATCGTGTAGTGCAGCGGGCTGTATATATAAAATAGCGGATGCCTTTGTTATAAATAGTTTGCCGCAAAAATTAATTGCTAATTTTTATATGCGGGTTGTTAAACCTTA
>DATHOW010000016.1:0-26741 GCA_035484495.1 Bacteroidia bacterium
GGTGTACTAGTCCAATGTGTATAGCACAATTGGACTAGTACACCGCTTTTATAAGTGAAAAAATATAAAAAAAGGTGGTGTGGTGGGAAGTGTATAGCAAATTACACCACCCACCTAATTAAAAACAAAAAACGGCGAGCATTTTGCCCACCGTTTCTGTATATAGTTATTGTTAGTTTACTGTTTAACTATCTTTTTAGTTTCTACTACGTTATCGGTAGTAATTTGTACCATATAAGTACCGCTTGCCAAATGGCTAATGTCAATTAATGTATTAGCACCCGTTGCAGTAGCACTTAAAACCTCGCTTCCAATTATCGAATACATTTTTACACTTGCTTTATTTACAGCACTTGCAAAAGTAATGTTTAACGTGTTTGTAGCCGGGTTAGGGTAAACGCTAACACTATTTGTATTGGCCATTTGTTTAATGCCCGATACGCGGTTATTGTTTTGGTTACTATGCGATTTTATTTTTGCTACATAGGTGCTGTTATTTCCACTTCCTACGCGTAAAGTTGGGGTACAGTTAAAGCCTAAAGCATCAACACGCCAGTTAGCAATGCTTGAGTGATGGATATAACCCGGGTCTGCTATCGTTTGTTGCGACCCTGATACGGTGGCTACACTTGTCCAAACATTTGTATTAGCCGTATCGCACGATAGCACATAATTGGTATCAGGAGATGCTTGCCCTTCTATTTGATACGGTGTTGTCCAAGAGAACAGAGCTCCAGTATGGCCTATATAAATGGTGTTATGATAAGGACTAAGCGCACTATAATTACCACAAGTATCTACTGTTTGTAATTTGTAACGATAGGTTCCCGAATTTGGATTTCCACCATTATACCCGGTACCAACATCAACATGCCTCGCTGTATCTATAAACTGACTAAGTGCGCTGTATGGCTGCGAGCCAATTCGTTTATACACGTTTGATGAAACTTCGCGGTAAGTAATAAAGCTGTCTACATTTGCATAAGGAGTTTTATCCCAATAAATAATATTGTTTATTGAAAGCGAATCTGCCGAAACCATACAAATATCAGGTATCGGTGCATGTAAAACAGTAATCGACCCAATGTCTGTGTTAGAGCAACCGTTTACATCTGTACCCGTAACGGTATAAGTTGCCGTTGTTGTAGGTGTAATAGATATACTGGCTGTAGTAGCACCTGTGCTCCAAGTAAATGTGTTTGCGCCTGTAGCTGTAAGTGTAGCTTGGCGACCCAAACAAATGCTTGATGACGAAGCAACTACCGTAGGTAAAGCGTAAATTGTAATGTGTTTATAAACTTGAACTCCATTACCAAATGAGTTAGTAGCAATCATACTTACTGTATGGCTACCGGCTGTGGTATACGTTACTGTTGGGTTCTCGGTACCGGGTGCCGATAAGTTTCCTCCGCCCACAACCCATGTCCAACCGGTAACCATGTTTAACGAGCTATCGGTAAGTTGCACCGGTACACCTGCACAACCCGTTGCCGGTAATGAAAAGTTTGTTACCGGTTTTTCTTGCGAGGTTAAATACATGTTGTCAACTTTAAAATCGGCTCCAACAAACGAATTTGGATAAGGCCAAGTTGTATAGCTCGATGATGATAAATTTATGATAGCCGTATCGGGTGCTTGCGATAAACTAATAGGAATTTTAGCTTTAGCATAGTTGCCTACTGCTGTACCTAAAAGCACACGATAGCCTCCTATGCCCACATGGTTTTTAGAAAAACTGATAGAAACATTGGCACTATCACTTGGGTCGGCGGGTATATATTTATAATAAAAAACTAAAGTATCTGTTTGATTTGTATAAGGATGTCCTCCTGTTGGCGGACCATTACGTGTAGGCATTCCTGTTATTAGTTGGGCAGGTTGCACTTGGTTGCTTCCGCCAAAACTTGGTCCCATTGTTTGCAGTTCAACAGCATAAGTGCCTGTGTATTTATCAGTTGTTTGACTGATGCCACTTCCATCGCCACCATCAATTGCCCAACCATTTAAAGAGCCTAATGTATGCGTTTGCCATAATTCTAAATCGCCGTTAAAACCTGCGGGTTGAGTAACACCTGTAAAAGATATACTATCAACCTGAAACATGTTACCCGGAATGCCTTTGTTAACCATAGCATTACTCGACGCTGCTCCAAATACTACGCTATCGGGCGCAACACTTAATGCAGGACTAAAAGTTGGGTTAAAAAGGGTGTATGAAGTTTTAGTAGTACCAATTTTATAAAAATAACTACCAATAGCAACGCCTGCTTTTTTAAACATTACTAAAATAATAGCAGAGTCGGTTCCAACAATATTGCTTTTATAGTAAAGTCGTAAACCGGTTGGTTTTTGAGTATACGGTATACCGCCGCCGGCAGGTGTTCTACCCGGGTCGCCATTAGCAAAATAAGCAAATGATGTATCGGTTCCGGTTAAAACGGTATTTAATTGAATAGCATAAGTGCCATGATGAGCATCGGTTGTTTTAATAACATTGCCCGGGTTTTGAGGCCCGTTGTTTTTAGAATTAGATGTTTGAAAGCCCGTTGGTTCTTCGTATTGCGTAGTTGTCCAGTTTTCAAAACCCCCATTAGGAATGGTTTGCCCAAAAGCAAAGCCTGAGGCTAAAATGGCCATAATTGATAGTAATTGTTTCTTCATATTGTTTGTTTTATAATTCAATAGTAAAGATATATGAATTTTTTTAATTGATTGTACGTTAAAACACCTGTTTGTTTCAATAATTATCAGTTTTATTGATTTTCAGCCAAATAAAGCCACTCAAATTTTATAAACAAACTTTAATAAAAAGTTAAAATCATACATATTGTAGTAACCCAAAAAACGTTACATTTAAACACTTTAATTTTTGGCAAACTCGGTGAAAAAAATCGTATTTATAGTTGCTTTTTGTGTTATCTCAAGGCTTGTTTGTTTTGCACAAGAAGGCAGTTATTATATAAACAATTATGCACCTTCGATGTACGGTGCCGGAGACCAAAACTGGGGAGTTGTTCAGGATAGTTTAGGCCGACTTTTTGTGGCAAACAACGATGCCGTTTTAATGTACGATGGCAAGTACTGGCAAATTGTACCCATTTTAGAAGGTAAAACGGTTACTAGGTCGGTTTCAAAAACAAACAAAAATGTTATTCTTGTAGGTGCCGAGGGGGAATTTGGCTATCTGCATCCCGAAAGTTTAGGCAAAATAAAATACATTTCATTAAGCGCTTCATTACCCGAAAAAGAAAAAGAGTTTACACAAATTTGGGCTATACATAGTGTAGATAGCAACCAGTTTTACTGCGCCAACGAAAAAATATTTTGGTTTGTAGGCAGTAAGTTTAAAAAAGCATTTACCCCTACGGGCGAAAAATTTCACACTTTTTTTACCGTAGATAATTCCTTACTTGTACGCGAACAAGGCATAGGGCTTTTATTATTTAAAGACGGCGAGTTAAAGAAAATTAAAAACACCGAAGAGTTTGCCGATACCAGAGTTTACGCTGTATTGCCATTTAAAAATAACTTGTACTGGGTTTGTTCTCGTAAGGGCTTGTATATTTTAAAATACAATAAACGCAACCCCGAACAAAGCTCGGTATCTAAAATTACTGCACCCGATGCCGATACTTGGATGATTGAAAACGATGTGTATTGCGGCACAAAAATAAATGATAATTTATATGCGCTGGGGTCTATAAAAAACGGCGTTCTTTTAGTAGATAACAGCTTTACACCTGTAAACCACGTTAATTATAGCCAAAGTGGCTTGCAAGAAGATGCCGTAAAATATATTTATTTAGATTATGCAGGCAATTTATGGCTAGCCTTAAACAAGGGGTTAAGCCATGTGCAAATAAATACACCACTTAAACATTGGAATAAAATTAACGGCATACGAGGCACTATTGAGTCGGTGGCTAAACTCGATAACACCATTTACATTGCCAGCGATAAAGGCATTAATAAACTTAATACAACCACTAATTTTTTTGAGTCTACAAGCATAACTAATGCCAGTTGGGATTTAATGCCCTACAATAACCTGTTGCTTGCTGCAACTGCCGCAGGCATTTATGAAGTAACGGCAACATCTACGCAAAAAATATTTGATGTGCCCGATGGAGTTTATAAACTCTATATAAACCCAACTAATAGAGAGCAACTATTTTTAGCAGGCGAAAACTCGTTAATGTTGGTAAAATATGCCAACCATAACATAAGCGTTATTAAAGAATTTGATTACGCGGCAGGTATAAGAAGTATCGTATCGGATAAAGAAGGAAGAGTATTTTTTGGATACAATAACGTGTATATGTTTAACCCGGCTACACCCGATACGCTTACTGTTTTTTCGGAAGCCGAAGGCATTGTTACCGGCAACGAAAATTATTTATTTACATACAATAAAGAAGTTTTTGTGGCAACCGAAGGGGGCTTATTAAAATTTAAGGATAGCAAGCCTAAGCCCAGTTTCATAAAAGACCCTGCCTTTAACTTATTTAAGGCAAATTTTCAAATGCAAAAAGCCTTGCAGGTTGGCAATGATATTTGGCTTTCGTTGTTAAACATTTCCGAAAACATGGTTAGCGTTGATGGCGATGGCTTGTGTGTGTTGAAAAAAACACCTAATGGCTTTACCAAAGAGTATAAGTTTTTTAAACAAATGAAATCGCTAAAAGCGCATTGCTTTTTGGTTGATAGCAGCAAAGTATATATTGGCACAAACGATGGCTTAGTTTCCTATAATTTACAACAAACAAATAAGGATTATAGTTTTAACACCTACATCAATAAAATTGTACAAAAAACAGATACCAATGTAATTGCAGAAAATTTTTATGAAGGCGAAAAATACACCGAGCCTGTTTTCTCCTACAAAAACAACGATATCATATTTGACCCATCGGCATCCGACTATTACGATAAAAACGAGTTAGAGTTTTCGTACTATTTAGAGGGCATGGAAGATAATTATGGGGGTTATGTAAAAACAGAAAAAATAAGCTACAATAACTTACACGAAGGGCATTATATTTTTCACCTAAAAAGTCGAAATATTTTAGGCATAGAGGGTAAGTCGGTAAGCTATGCCTTTACCATATCGGCACCGTGGTACCGTACCATTTGGGCGTACATTATATACTTAGTAGGGTCGGTTTCTTTAATAACATTTATTGTACGCTACAACACCAAGCGTTTAAAAGAACAAAACATTAAGCTCGAAAAAATTATTACCGAACGTACAAAAACGGTTGAGCATCAAAAAGAAGAAATTGAATATAAAAACAAAGAAATTACCGATAGTATAAACTATGCTAAACGCATACAGCAAGCAATTTTACCGCCTGTTAACGAAATAAAAAGAGTGTATCAAAACCTATTTGTATTCTTTCAGCCTAAGGATATTGTGAGTGGCGATTTTTATTGGTTTCATAAAATAAGCGATACCGAAATACTAATTGCCTGTGCCGATTGTACAGGGCATGGCGTACCGGGTGGCTTTATGAGCATGATTTGTTCGGATAAGCTGAATGATGCGGTGCAAAAAACACACGACCCTGCCGAAATTTTATTTCACGTAAACAACAATGTTAAAAAGGCTTTACGCCAAACCGAATCGTCTGATGCCAATGCAAATAAGGATGGGATGGAAATTGCCCTTGTGCGCATTAATTTTGCCACTAAAAAACTTTGGTACTCGGGGGCTAATCGTTTGTTGTGGATTTTGAAAAAACACGCCGAAGACATTGAAGAAATAAAACCAACCAAGGCAAGCATAGCCAGCTTTACCGCACTTGATTTTAAATACACCGGGCACGAAATGCAGTTAGAAACCGGAGATTTAGTTTACATAACTTCGGATGGGTATCCCGATCAGTTTGGTGGCACCGAGGGTAAAAAGTTTATGACTAAAAACTTAAAAAAATTAATTCTTTCTAGTAGAAATTTGAATATACCTGAACAAGAACACATTATTAAAACCACAATTAATGAATGGATGAAAGGTTACGAGCAAGTAGATGACTTGTTGTTTATCGGGCTTAAAATGTAACAGTTTTTTAAGTCAAAATTCTTAATCCATTTGTATCTTTACACACATTTATGACATTTAAAAGACATTTAATTACCGCTGCACTGCCTTATGCTAATGGTCCTGTACACATAGGGCATTTGGCCGGCTGTTATCTTCCGGCTGATATATATGTGCGTTATTTACGCAGCAAAGGACAAGATGTAAAATTTATTTGCGGCAGCGATGAGCATGGTGTGCCCATTACCATTAAAGCAAAAAAAGAAGGCATTACGCCGCAACAGGTGGTAGATAAGTATCACAAAATAATGGGCGACTCGTTTAAAGAGTTTGGTATTTCATTCGATATATTTTCGCGTACATCAAGCAAAACACATCATCAAACGGCCTCCGATTTTTTTAAAAAATTATATGATAACGGTACTTTTACCGAGCAGGTAACCGAGCAGTATTACGATGATGAAGCCAAACAATTTTTAGCTGATAGATACATTGTAGGCACTTGCCCTAAATGTGCCAACGAAAATGCCTATGGCGACCAGTGTGAGAAATGTGGAAGCTCTTTATCTCCTATGGAGTTAATTAATCCACACTCTATGTTATCAGGTTCAAAACCCATAATTAAGCAAACTAAAAACTGGTTTTTACCGTTAGATAAATTATCGCCAAAAATTAAAACTTATATCGAGCAGCATAAAGATTGGAAACCCAATGTATATGGTCAATGTAAAAGCTGGTTAGATAGTGGTGATGGCTTACAGCCGCGAGCCATGACCCGCGATTTAGATTGGGGTGTGCCGGTGCCTGTTAAAGATGCCGAAGGAAAAGTGTTATATGTTTGGTTTGATGCGCCTATTGGGTACATTTCGGCTACTAAAGATTTAATTCCTAACGATTGGGAAAAGTACTGGAAAGATAAAGACAGTCGCTTAATTCATTTCATAGGGAAAGATAATATTGTTTTTCATTGCATCATTTTTCCTGCTATGTTAATGCAACATGGCGAATTTGTTCTACCAGACAATGTACCTGCCAACGAGTTTTTAAATTTAGAAGGCGATAAAATTTCTACTTCGCGTAACTGGGCAGTTTGGTTGCACGAATATTTGTTGGAGTTTAAAGACAAGCAAGATGTGTTGCGTTACACCTTATGCGCCAACGCACCCGAAACAAAAGACAACGATTTTACTTGGAAAGATTTTCAGGCAAAAAACAACAATGAGTTAGTTGCCATTTTAGGCAATTTTGTAAACCGCACCTTAGTACTTACACATAAATATTACGAAGGCCTTGTGCCCGATGCTGTTGAGTATAGCAAAGAAGATTTACTGATACTGGAAGAAATAACCAAAGCACCGGATAAAATTGCAGCATCTATTGAGCAGTTTAGATTTAGAGAGGCACTTGCCGAGTTAATGAACCTAGCTCGCATAGGTAATAAATATTTAGCTGAAACCGAGCCTTGGAAACTAATTAAGACAGATGAGAAACGTGTAAAAACAATCATGAACATCTCATTGCAAATTACCGTTAACCTGGCTATTTTGTGTGAGCCGTTTTTGCCGTTTACATCTACCAAGCTGTTTACTATTTTAAATATCAATCCTATAAAATGGAATGGTGCAAAGCAAACTAGCAACATGCATGCCGGTCATAAAATAAATAAAGAAGAATTATTGTTTAGCAAAGTAGAAGATGCTGAGATGGATGCGCAAATTAAAAAACTGCACGATTCAAAAGAACTGAACGAACAAAATCAGGTAAAGGTAATTGAGGCTCAAAAAGCCGAAATAACCTTTGACGATTTTGGTAAAATGGATATACGCATAGGCACCGTTTTAGAAGCCGAAAAAGTAAAAGGTGCCGATAAATTACTGAAATTAAAAATTGATACCGGTATAGATGTGCGCACCGTAGTTAGCGGCATTGCGCTACACTACACGCCCGAAGAAATGATTAACAAACAAGTAAGTATTTTAGTAAACTTGGCTCCACGTAAAATTAAGGGCATTGAAAGTCAGGGCATGATTTTAATGGCCGAAAATGATAAAGGCGAATTAAGTTTAGTTTCTCCAACAAAAGAAAACACCAATAACGGAAGTACGGTTAAATAAGCTTATTTTTGAAAGTAAAGTTTCTTTTCTTTTGTAATGCCCCAACATTGTATAAGGCTGGCATTTAAATCAGACTGGGTGTAATCTGTTATTTTTACCCAAGAGAGAACGGTTACATCACTTGGTATTTCAACAATTTTATCCGGAGACTTGGCTATTATATTTAAAGCAGCCTTTTCTGCATTGTTGTTATGAAATAAAGAATTATCCTCATCCATATAATGAAATAAGAAAGCAAAGGTTACAGCAAAGTATATAAGCTTATAAAAACCGGTAGTTTTTTTTAGTAAAAATAAAGCAGTAACACCAAACAAAAAAAATGCACCTAAAGTAACAGGCATAATAGTATCAGCCCTTATTATAAAGGGTCTGTAAATCCTTGTTCCACCCAAAGGAAGTAATAGGATGTATAAAACACTAAAAACTACAAAGCATTTTGTAATAGAAATTATCTTATTAAAGTCAGGCTCTTTTTTATACTTCCAACCAATAAGGCTAATGTTTAGCAAAATCATTAAAATAATAAACGAAAATGCGGTGGTTTCTGTGAATAAATTTTTAACCCCTTGTGCCAATCTTATATAGCGTTCATAAATGGGTAAATCAAAATCTTTATTTAAAGGGTTAAAACTGCCGAGGTATAACGAATAAAGGCTTAGAAAACTTAATAATGTAAAATAAAACAATAAAGGTTTTGGGATAGCGGCAGCGGCTGTGTACATCTGTTTAATTACTCCATTCCCTTCTGTTTTTTTGTATAAAGTATGCCAGTAATAAATAAGTGTTATAGGGCATAATAAAATTGTAACACCAGGTATAAGAGGGCCATTAAGTGAAATAAAAATGGCTAACGGAATAAGTAATATGTGAGTAATATAATTAAATGAACTTTTTTTATTTAAAAAATAAGTATTGTAAAACGGGATAAAAAAAATAACGGTAAGGGCTAATGGTAGGGCGTAAAAAAAAGTGTAAGCCGCCGACCAATCAATAATGCCTATTACTCTATTATAACCCTCCGTTTGAAATAAGGGTGTTATTAATGCAACAGCTACTAAAATATCTTTGCTACTAGTTTTTGTATGTAAGGAGGTGCAATAAGCCAGCAATAAAATGAGGAGTACTTGTGTAATTACTTTTGCTAAGGCACAAGAAAGATAAACACTATCAATAGGAGAGGTAAAATTTTGAAGAAAAGCGGGCGCAGCTCTAAAATACTTATATACAGACCAATGAGCAAAAAAACGATTAGGATTAGAGTGCAGGTCTTTTTTTAAAAGAACATTAAAACCTAATGGGTCATTAAGGATTTTTTGAACATCACTATCAGGTACAATTCCTCCTGCCATATCGCCATCAAGTGGAAAACGACTATACTGTTTAAAAGAAAAACAGACATCAACTAAAACAGCTATTAGTAAAGCAGCATAAAATATCTTTTTTAAAACGGAAAGCTTATTAGTCATATTTAGCTGTTTGATTAACTTTTTGTTTTTACTTTCAATAAATAGTTAATTTCGCAAAGATAATTTAATTAGCATGATAACTGCCGAAATGCCTATTCGTTACGAACGAAAAAAACATAAAGACGATACATTACTTACCCTTTATAAAAACATTTTAAAACCTCGTTTAATTGAGGAAAAAATGTTGATTCTTCTTCGTCAGGGGCGCATAGCAAAATGGTTTAGCGGCATTGGCCAAGAAGCCATTTCGGTTGGTGTGGCTACTGCTTTCGAGCAAGACGAGTATATTTTACCCATGCATCGTAACCTAGGTGTGTTTACAACACGTGGCATTCCGTTACATCGGTTGTTTTCTCAGTTTACAGGTAAGCTAAGTGGCTTTACCAGCGGACGTGATAGAAGTTTTCACTTTGGCACACAAGAGTATAAAATTGTGGGCATGATATCGCATCTTGGTCCGCAAATGGGCGTGGCCGATGGAATTGCCTTAGCAAACAAATTACGCAGCGATAAAAAAGCGGTGGCTGTTTTTAGTGGCGATGGTGGCTCATCTGAAGGCGATTTCCACGAAAGCATAAATGTAGCAGCAGTATGGAATTTACCCGTAATTTTTATTGTAGAAAATAACGGCTATGGTTTATCTACCCCAAGTAACGAACAGTTTAGGTGCAAACAGTTTATAGATAAAGCAATTGGTTATGGCATAGAAGGTGTGCAAGTAGATGGCAACAATGTGCTAAAGGTTTACGAAACCGTAAAGAAAATTGCCGAAGATATAAGAGAAAATCCTCGCCCTGTATTATTAGAGTGTATCACCTTCCGTATGCGTGGACACGAGGAAGCATCAGGTACTAAATATGTTCCTAAAGAATTGTTTGAGGTTTGGGGCAAAAAAGACCCTGTAAATAATTTTGAACGCTTCTTATTAGAAGAGGGTGTACTTACTGAAGATTTGATTGAAGAAATCCGTAACGGAATAAAACACGATATAGATACTGGTTTAGAGCAAACTTTTTCAGAGCCAATGCCTGAGGTTAACACAGCAAAAGAATTAAAAGAAATGTACGCACCATTTCAGTTAAGTGAAACTAAGCCACAGGGCAACACATCTTCAAAAAGATTGATAGATGCAATTTCTGATGGAATGCGTTTAGCTATGCGCAAGCATAAAAACTTGGTGCTAATGGGGCAAGACATTGCCGATTATGGTGGTGTATTTAAAATTACGGATGGTTTTGTAGAAGAGTTTGGTAAAGACAGAGTGCGTAACACGCCTCTATGTGAGTCCGCTATTTTGGGTAGCGGTTTCGGACTTTCTATTAATGGCATGAAAGCCATGGTAGAAATGCAGTTTGCCGATTTTGTGACCGAGGGCATGACACAGATTGTAAACAATCTGGCAAAATCTCATTATCGTTGGTCGCAAAGTGCCGATGTAGTTGTTCGTATGCCAACAGGTGCAGGTGTGGCGGCAGGGCCTTTTCACTCGCAAAGTAACGAGGCTTGGTTTTTTAAAACACCGGGTTTAAAAATTGCCTATCCTGCTTTCCCTAGCGATGCAAAAGGATTATTACTTACTGCCTTTGAAGACCCTAACCCTGTTATGTTTTTCGAGCATAAAGGTCTTTACAGAAGCATTACTGAAGATATATCGGATGATTACTATACTATTCCATTTGGTCAAGCGCGTTTAGTAAAAGAAGGAACAGATTTAACCATTGTAAGTTATGGTTTAGGTGTGCATTGGGCTTTAGAAACTTTAGCTGAAAATCCTGAAATATTAGCTGATTTAATTGATTTAAGAACCTTGGCCCCACTTGATATCGAAACTATTTATGCATCTGTTAAAAAAACAGGAAGAGTTATTGTGTTGCATGAAGATACGCTGACTGGCGGAATAGGAGGAGAGATAGCCTCTTTAATTACCGAAAATTGCTTCGAGTATTTAGATGCACCTGTAATGCGCGAAGGAAGTTTAGATACACCTGTACCAATGAATGCCGACCTAGAAGTTAATTTTTTACCTAAAGAGCGTTTTAAACAAAAATTGCGTAAATTGCATTCTTATTAACCCCACAAAAAATTGACCATGAAAAAACTTTTATTTTTATCATCACTTTTAATAAGTGGTTTGTTAAGCGCACAAGCAACATATCCATTAAACGAAAATTTTGATGCAGCACCAACAAATGGGGGCACTCCATCTACCGGAGCAGTACCAACAAATTGGATTTCTACCGGTGGTTTTAAAGTTTATGGCATGGAAAATCTTAGCGCTTCTCATGGGCAATCGCCCCTTAATGCTTGCTCGGTAGAAATGAGTGCTGCTAACCTTCAAGATACCCTTTATACACCATCAATTACACCAATTAATGCAAATACTAAAATTAGTATTTCATATCGTTTTGTAAATAAAGCAGGTTACCCAAGCACAGGTTATCAACTTAAAGGAGGAGATATAGTTACTATTGATGCTAATGTTGGTGGGGCATGGCAAAATGCCGTTGCAACTATTGATAGCCTTACCAACCCTACGGCAACTAGTTCATATGCTACTTACACGTATACAAGTTCAAACTTTGCTACTTTGGTAAGCTTTGGGTTTACAACTATTCAAATAAGAATAGATGTTGCTCGTCATGCTGGAGACTGGTACTTAGATATCGATGATTTTCAAGTGGCAGATGTTCTTACTGGTATATCTTATAATATTTCAAATCCTCCGTCTTTATTAGTATATCCAAACCCAAGCCACGATAATTTTTCTGTGTGGTTAAAAAACTATCAACCAAATAACCAGGTTGAGGTAACTGTGTATAATTTCCTAGGTCAAAAAGTAAAAGCAATTACAACTCAAGGTGCTGTTAATAACCAAATAAGTGTAAATACAGCTGGCTTAGAAAAAGGCATGTATTTAGTAGAAGTAAAATCGGGTAGTGAAGTAGCTAAAACTAAAGTTCAGATTGACTAATAAATTAATAGATAGTAGAAACGGCACAAGCATTAAGTTTGTGCCGTTTTTTTTAGCCGCAATGTTAGCATGGTGCTTTAGTGCTATTGCACAAACTCAACCGGCTAAAACAAACGATAGGCTTATTCAGCTATCGGGTTTAGTAGTGGAGGGAGATAGCTTAAAAGGAGTGCCGTTTACTTCTATTGTGGTGGTTAAAACCAGTCATGGTACGGTAACAGACTACGATGGTTTTTTTACCCTAATTGTTAAGCCCGGCGATGTAATTGAGTTTGTAAACTTAGGTTATAAAGATGTTTTATATACCGTACCCGATACACTTACCACAACCCATTTCTCTATTCTTCAAACCATACACCGAGATACATTTACCTTGAAAGAAGTTAACGTATATCCTTGGCCTAGTAAAGAAGATTTTAAAAACGATTTTTTAAAACGAAATGTAGCTAATACAGATTTAGACAGAGCTAAGCAAAACTTGGCAGCCGAAGAAATGCGCGAACTTATTAAAGGAGTTAGCATGGATGCTTATGGTAATTATCGTTACGCCATGCAGCAACAGTACAATAAAATGTATTACATGGGGCAGTATCCGCCCAACAATTTACTAAACCCCTTGGCTTGGGCACAATTTATAAAAGCCTTAAAAGCCGGTAAACTTAAAATTCAATAAAAAATTATATCTTTATTGTAACCAAGCATGTTACTGCATAAAAGATATAGTTGTTTTCTTACCCTGATTCTTTCTTTTCTATCCGTATTTTCGCAAAGCGAGCAAAGTTTAATTCGTTTTACTGAAAACAAACACCAGTGGCAAGATTTTATTTTGTACCGTGCCCAACTAGATGGGGGCGCTTTGTTTGCCGAGGTAAATGCTATAACCTATGGTTTTTATGATAAAGAAGCCTATCGCGCTTCGCATCTCAGTAACAAACCTGTTAAAGAAGTAAAAACAACAGGTTTTAGAATTTTATTTGCCAATGCTAACCCTTTGGTAACTGTGGAATCTGAAAATGCTTCGAAAGATTATTGCAATTATTTTATTGGTAACGATAAAAGCCATTGGGCAAGCAATGTAAAAAACTATCAGAGGCTTCTGTATAAAAACTTATGGCAAGGCATCAACCTCGAAATGTTGGGGCAGTATAATAGCGTTAAATCTAATTTTTATGTAAAACCGGGTGGAGACCCAAGCGAAATCCAGTTGCAGTATAATAAAACTGGGAAAATTTATCTTAAAGAAAAAAAGCTTATAATAAAAACACCTTTAAATGAATTGATTGAACATGAGCCTTATGCTTATCAAATTATTGATAGAAAAACTGTTGAAGTGCCTTGCGATTTTAAGTTGAAAAAAAACACGGTGTCTTTTTCTTTCCCAAAAGGATACAATAAAAAATATGAATTAGTGATAGATCCTGTACTTGTATTTGCAACATTATCCGGCTCATTAGCCGATAATTTTGGATTTTGCGCTACTTACGACCCACAAGGCAATTTATATAGTGGTGGCATTGCTTTTGCGCAGGGTTATCCTCTTCTAAACGCGTATGATAGTGTATTTAATTATAATCCCAACTTTCCTGCTCGTAGTGTAGATGTAGTGATTACAAAATACGATTCCACCGGTACTTTCTTACACTACTCAACTTACTTGGGTGGTTCTAAGTGCGAAACAGTTACTAGTTTAATTGTAGATGCACAAAACAATTTATTTATGCATGGAACAACAGGTTCAGCTGATTTTCCTACTACATCATTGGCTTACGATAACTCGTTTGGAGGAGGAGACAGTATAGGTTTTACAGGAAGCGGAACTTATTATACTAAAGGTTCTGATTTATATGTGGCTAAATTAAGTGTTGGTGGTAACCAATTATTAGCAAGTACTTTTATTGGTGGTAGCAAAAATGATGGGTTAAATGTAAACAACTATTATACCCCATCTGGAGGAGAGTCCGGTCCGGATTCTTTACAGTATAATTATGGTGATCAATTTAGAGGAGAAATTCAATTAGATAACATAGGAAACCCTGTTATCAGTAGTTGTTCTCGTTCTTCTGATTTTCCTATAAAAAATGGATTTGGACCTTCGCTGAAGGGGCAGCAAGATGCAGTAGTTTTTAAAATGGACCCTAATTTGTCAAAACTTATATGGAGCACCTTTGTAGGCGGAAGTGATAATGAATCTGGCTGTGGTTTATATATTGGTAAAAACAATGAGGTTTATACAACAGGAGGAACAAGAAGTAATGATTTTCCAATAAAACCTGGCGCTTATAACTCTAGTAGTAATGGAGGAATGAGTGATGCTTATGTAACTAAAATAAGTAAAAATGGAGATAGTTTGTTGGCGGCAACATACTACGGAACTAAAGATTACGACCAATCTTTTTTTATTCAATTAGATAAAAATCAAAACGTATATATATATGGTCAAGCACTAGGTGTTTTACCTATTAAAAATGTATTGTATGCCGATTCTAATGGTACACAGTTTGTTACCAAGTTCAATAATAATCTTTCTCAAATTATATACTCTACTAATATTGGAAATGATACCGCAGAAATAAATATATCTCCTACAGCTTTTTTGGTTGATTATTGTGAGAATGTATATATATCGGGCTGGGGAGGAAATTTTAAAACAGGGCAAAAAACTTTTGGTATGCCCATAAAAAAACCACTAGCTGTGCCCGGTGCAAATAATGCTGATGGATATAATTTCTATATGCTGGAATTAGCTAAAAATTGTGACTCGCTTTTATTTTCGACATATTTTGGTGGCGATGTAAGCTTTGAACACGTACATGGCGGTACAAGTCGATATGATAAAAGAGGTGTTGTATATCAAACATTATGTACGGGCTGTGCCTTATGCCCTGGATGCCCTGCTAATCAAGATTTTCCTGTTTCGGCTGGGGCGTGGCCTTACCCTATATCAAGTACGATAAACAGATCTGGTAATTGTAGTATTGCAACTTTTAAAATAGATTTCAAAAAACCTTTGGTTGTTGCTAATTATAACGCTAATAAAATTGGCTGTGCTCCTTTAACTGTAAATTTTAATAATGTAAGCTCAGGGGCTACATCGTACTTTTGGGATTTTGGCAATAATGATACTACCAGCCATGTACCTAATCCTGTAAGAACATATACTACCGCAGGAACCTACACGGCTATGCTTATAGCTAAAAACCCCACAGCTTGTAATACAAAAGATACAAGCATTATAACAATAACAGTTTATCCAAAACCTACGGCATCATTTGTTCCTCAATTCGATTCTTGTAAAAATAGTACAGCTTGGCAAAACACATCTTCTATTGGCAGTGGTTTTATTTCATATCATTGGAATTTTGGTAACGGACAAATAGATACAATCAGAAATCCCGGAGATATTAATTATCAACCAGGCACCTATACCACAACACTTGTAGTAGTAAGTAATAATGGTTGTTACGATAGCACAAAACAGGTTTTACATTTTGGTATAAAACCGGTACAATCATATCCCGATACGGTTATTTGTTTAGGAAGCAGCATTCAGTTAAATGCAAGCGGCGGTGTGTCGTACAGTTGGCAACCAAATGCGAGCTTAAACAATTCAAATAGTAGTAACCCTATTGCTACGCCAACAAGCAACACTATTTATACAGTAACCATCCATCAGTTAGATGGTGCAGGAAGAACTTGTCTTTCTACACTTACCGATACCATAAAAATAAATCCGAAGGCAAATGCTGCATTTAAAGATACCGTAAATAAATGCGGTAATACAGTAAGCTTTACTGATTTATCTTATGCAAATATCACCGCATGGCACTGGAATTTTGGCGATAGTTTATTTAATAGCATTAATAATACTCAAAACCCTACTCATTCATATACCCACATTGGTAATTATACGGTAAGCCTGTGGGTAAACAACCAATACAATTGCCCCGATAGCGTTGAAAGAAATTTAACCCTGCATGGGTTCACTCCTATAAGCATTTCAAGAGGCGTGTTAGTTTGTAAGGGTAAATCGGTACAATTAAATGCAACTGGCGGTATAAGTTATACTTGGTCACCAGCTAATAGTTTAGATAGCGCCAATGTTCACGACCCTATTGCAACCCCTACAACAACTACAAATTATACGCTACAGATAATGCAATTAGATAGTTTAGGTAATAAATGTGGCCCATCTACACTTTATACTAATATCACAATTCCCTTTTACTCAAGTTCTCAACTTACAGCTTACGCAACCCCTGATACTATAATTGATGGAAACACATCTCAACTTAGCACTTCTTTAACTGATGGTTACATTGTTTGGAGTCCTGATTATGGTTTAAGCAACGATAGTATTTTGAATCCGGTTGCAAGCCCACATCATACTACTACTTATCAAGCGGTTTACATTGACCCTAATGGCTGTATGTTTCCGGTTAGTAGGGTTACTATTTATGTGCTTTCTTCGGGTTGTAATGCAAGTACAGTTTTTGTACCCAACACATTTACACCAAATGATGATGGGAAAAACGATGTGCTTTATGCTCGCAGTAATTTTATTACTGATATTCATTTTGTGGTAGCTGACCGTTGGGGACAAATAGTTTTTGAAACCTATGATATAAACATTGGTTGGGATGGTTTTTTTAATGGAAAACCCTGCAACCCCGATGTGTTTGGTTATTACATTACCTACAAGTGTAATAACGGACAACAATCCTTCAGAAAAGGAAATGTTACTTTGATTAGATAGGGGAGATTAAATTTTAATGAAAATATTCACTGAAACGTCCCGCCTTATTTTACGCGAACTTGTTGCTACCGATGATAAAGGCATGTTTGAGTTAGATTCTGATGCAGAAGTATTAAAACATCTTTATACCCAGCCACTAACTAAAATTGAACAAAGCCAGAATGTTATTGCTTTTATACGAAAGCAATATGAAGAAAACGGAATTGGCAGGTGGGCTGTAATTGAAAAACAAAGTGGAGATTTTATAGGTTGGGCTGGGTTAAAGCTAGTTAAGCAAACCATAAACAACCATACAAATTATTACGATGTTGGATATAGACTGATTCCTCGTTATTGGGGTAAAGGTTATGCTACCGAAGTTTCTAAAGCATCGGTTGATTACGGCTTTACTATTTTAAAATTAGATTTGATTTGTGCCACAGCATCCATGCACAACTTGGCTTCGCGAAAAGTATTAGAAAAAACAGGATTAACTTTTAAAGAAGAATTTTTATACGATGGTCAACCTGAGGCTTGGTATGAAATAAGGAAATAGAATAAAATACTTTATTCTATTTCCTTATAATTAAGTACTTTTCTTTTTTCCAATCATAGAGAATAACTTCTCTATGCCATCTAATAATTTTTTAAGTAAGTCGAAGTATAAGGTTACCATCATAGTTAAACACATAGCCCAAATAACACAAAGGTTAAACCAAAATGTTTGATATAAGTAGCCAAACAATCTTTTTTGTGGAGCAAAAAAGTGCGCACTTCCGTAGTTGCTATCGGGTACCAAGAAAATTGGGTCGGTACGCTGAATAAACCTACCATCTTTCTCTAAGCATTTTTCTCCCAAGTCATTTGCGTTTTTCAATTGATTATCTAGTGTTTCATTGTCGTAATCAGAGCTTAGTGTTTGAAAAATAGCTTTGTCTTGTGGGGTTTTATTTAGGTTTTCAATTATAACATTTTTCCCATTACGAGCTTGCTTATCTCTGTTTATGTAATATTGTTTTAGGGACCCCGGCGAAGCATTTTGTAAGTAATCTCTAAGTGCAGATGTTATGCCTGTATTTACTTTACCTAAATATAAATTATCAAAATTGTTAAATTTTGCCATATTAGGATGCCCAATATACTCTTTGCTAAGCTCGTTTCTTAAAAGCTCAAGGTCTTTTTCTATCTCACTATTTTTCTTTACATCGCCTAATTCGCTTTCAATTTTAGATATTTTGGACACCATTTTATCAGCCCAATAATTCTTTTTATAATCGGCTTCTGATATGGCTTGGTCGTATTTGTAAAATAGCTTTTCATATTTATTAGCCTTAAACTGATTAACTGCTAATGCCTCATAAGCCCAACGCGATGTCATAACTTCACCTACCCAAGGCACACCGCCTTGTTTTGCAATAGTTGGGTTTAACTTATCAAATTTAACCATTACACCACTCAACAATAATTGTGGAATGATTAGGAAAGGAATCATGATATAAATAGTTACCGCGCTGTTAAATGCCGACGATATATTTAACCCCAGCATATTGGCAAAGCATGATGTAGTAAACAACACCAACCAATAGTCCGGCAACATATCTTTTATACCTAACACAGTGTTACCAACTAATAAAAAGCTAATGGTTTGTATGGCAGATAGGGTAAACATAATGCTTACTTTACTTAATAAATAACTATATCTGCTAAGGTTTAAAAACGATTCACGTTTCTGAATTTTACGGTCGCGTATAATTTCCTCGGCACTAACAGTAAGTCCTATAAATAAAGCCACTACAATACTCATAAACATATAAATAGGAATGTTTTCATTATCATGATAAACATATCCTTTACCTGTTTCGGCATCTGTATTATAAAAACGAATAACGTAAGCTAAAATTAAAGCCAGCACGGGTGCTTCTAATAAGTTAATTAGCAAATACTGTGTATTAGTTAATTTACTTTTTATATCGCGACTGGTATAAATTACAAATTGCTTTATTTTATTAGGAACCTTAAAGGTGCTTTCAGGTATATCAGTATGCGAGCCACCTCTGCCAATTTTGCTTTCTATTAATTCACGATAATGACCACTCCATTCTGCCGGAGAAAATTTTCGTTTATTAGTTAAATTTCCAAACTCGTCAACAACCTTGGTTTCAATAATATTAAATATCTGCTCGGGATTAACGTTACCACAGGTTATACATTCACTTTCTTCGCTGTTAACATGGTTAACCAAGCGTTTAAAGTAAATAACAGCATCAACCGGGTTACCGTAATAAACTGGATAACCGCCCACATCTAGTATCATTAACTTATCAAACATTTTAAATATGTCTGATGATGGCTGATGTATAACTACAAATACTAATTTACCTTTTAAAGAAAGCTCTTTTAAAAGGTCCATAATATTCTCACTGTCTCTTGATGAAAGCCCCGATGTTGGCTCATCAACAAACATCACGGCTGGCTCACGAATTAACTCTAAGCCTATATTTAAACGTTTTCTTTGTCCACCCGATATGGTTTTTTCTAAAGGAGAGCCTACTTTTAAATCACGTGTTTGTTCAAGTCCTAAATCGGTAAGGGTTTTCATTACCATTTTCGAAATGGTAGCGTCATCTAAATTCCCGAAACAAAGTTTAGCGTTATAAAATAAGTTTTGATAAACGGTAAGTTCTTCAATCAGTAAATCATCCTGAGAAACCATCCCAATAACACCTTCAATCTTGTGTTTTTCGGTATGAATGTTTACACCATTAATTAAAACAGCACCACCACTAGGGATTTCGTTACTATTTAAAACATTTAATAGGGTTGATTTACCGGCACCCGAGCCACCCATTATACCGATAAGCTTTCCGCTTTCTTCATTAATGTTAATGCCACGTAAACCAAGTTTACCGCCCGGAAATTTATATTCTAAATCAACTGCTTGGAAAGAAACAACTGTACTTGATTTATCAGCTAAAAACTTGCTGATGATATCTGAATAGTAAATTGGCTTAACCTTAGCACTACGTAACGACGAGCCCGGTGTTAAAATGTAAACCTTATTAGGAGTAAGGGCTTGTCCGTTTAACACTAATTCCTGTGTGCCAACCAGTTTAAGCGCATACATGCCCACACTTGGGATAGATATAACCCAAACTTCTACGCCTTCGTTAAACTGGTCGCAAAAAATGTGCTTAAAGGTTTTTGTGTTTCGTTCTTTATCGTTTATTACTAATAACTCGTGCGAGTTTATATCTGCTTGTTTGCCTTCTACAAAGTATTTTAAATTATTAAACTCTTCAATGCCAATATTAAATGTTTCGGCAACTGTTGTAACAAATTCGTTTTCTTGTTCAGATATTTCGTTTGATGAGTGTATAAACTCCAGCAAACGTATAAGCACTACTATTTTTTGATTTTGTTCAAGTTCTTTGTTAATCTCAGTACAAATTTTTAAAACTTTAACCGAGTTAAGGGAGGTACGTTTTGCAGAGCCGTCTTTCTTTTTGGCAACCTGATGGTGAGATTCTAAAAACTCGTCAAATACGGCTAAATATTGGTCAACTAACTCCTGGTTTAATTGTTGTTTTAAAAATAACTGTACAATGTTTCTGCCTGTGTTAGTTACGCCATCAACTTTTGCTATGATGGCAAAAAGTTGCATTAGGGCACGGAGTATTCGTTCACTCATATATTAATGATTAATTAATCAACCCGCAATTTAAAAAATATTGGCAAAGAATGCATTAAAAACTATATTATTTAATCGGCTTGGTTTAAGTGTGGGTCTATCCATTCAATAGCCTCTTCAATTGTAGAAAAAAGCTTAGTTGGGGTTAATGGCTTGAAGAAATTTATAAAATTTTTCCCGTCTAATCTCGATGCCGGGTTTGTAGTTACAATGGCCCTCGCCATAAGCTTATCTTTTTCGGGGCTGCGCTGACTAAGTATAAACTTAAAAAACTCTTTAGATGGGGTATATAGTGAACCTATATTAACAATAATGGCGTGAGGCTCATTTCCTGCCATAGACCGTATGGTTTCGATAATTTTAATGCCCCTATCTACGCTAACAGCCTCTTCAATTTGGCAATCAACACATACTATATGGGGTTTTATTAGGTAGACAGATACAAAACCCAAGTCTATTCTATTCGACAATTCTTCCTGTGCAGACATATATTTCTAAATTTTCGTCGCCTAAAAGTAGAATTTAATCTGCAATTATCAAAATTTCATCTGTAATTTTACATTTAGCTGTCTACCCGTAAGATAATTTGGTACAGCATACTGCAATCCTATGGCTGAGGTTATCCAGGTATAAGATACGGTGTTATTTACACCCAGCAAGTTCCACACTTCTAAGCTAATCCACGATGATTTTATGTAGTGAAACATATTCTTTTTAGGCAAAGGCTTGCTTTCTTTTATTAGTTGATAAGAAAAACCAATATCCACACGTCGGTAAGCCGGATATCTGAATTTATCGCTCATCAGCCATTTTTTTCCTAAAATGGTAACGGGTAGTCCGGTTCCGTATATAAAATTAAGGCTCATTTTTGCGGAAGGAATTTTTGGTAAATGATCTTGGAAAAACATATTAAAGGTTACTAATTGGTCGGTTGGACGAGGGATGTACCCTTTTTTATTAAATACACTGTCTTTTTTAGTGGTTACTGATATACCTGGATAGTAAGGTTGGTTATTTTGATCGGTATATGTGTAGGAACCTAAACCGGCTATCTTTTCGGCTGTGTGCATAACACTCATACTAACCCACGATTCTACTGTTTTAATAAACTCGCCGTTTAAGCGTAAATCAATTCCGGTGGCATATCCCGAAGAGTTGTTTGTGCCATAATAGCGTATAAGCACATTATCTACATCGTACGGAATAATATTTTTTAGCTGCTTATAATATAAGGCTCCCATAAATTTGAATGGGCGGCTCCACATTTTAAAATTAACATCGCTTGATAACACGTAGTGTATAGATTCCTGCGCCTTAATATTAGGGTTAATTTGTCCTTGCAGGTTAAGCATCTCTCTAAACAAAGGCGGCTGATAATAATAACCGTAAGATGCACGAAATACCCAATCTTTTTTCCAATGGGGTATATAAGCCAATGTAACCCGTGGACTAATTACATTTTGGTTATTATATGTCCAGTAATTACTACGCACACCACCTGTAATGGTAATAGTTGACGTGTCTTTAAAGTGTTTGTCCAATATATATTCGGCATAGGCCATGCTGCGCATTGTATTTAAATTGACTTGAGATTTTAGTACATAAGGTAAATCTACCGTTTGCGGGTTACCTTGTGGAATGCTATATCCCGAAGAATCTAAATAACTCCACTCGCTCATTTTGTTCGAAATAATTTCTTCTTGTAAACGCGCACCCCATAAAAAAGTTTGGTTGCGTTTTAAATATTTACCCTTATGCTCTGCATTTAAAATAGTGGCATTCAAATAATCTCGGCCGTTGTTTATGTAGGTGCCAACCCCTAGATTATAAGCAACTCCACCAAAATTAGAGCTGCCAAAATCAGCACTATTTAATTGATTGATATAATACTGACCTTGTATAGTAAAAGTTTGGTTTTCATTATCACGATACGCTGAAGTAATAAATTTTAGAGTAAGACTATCTTTAGGTTTGTAGGTTGCAGAAAGGGAACCGAAATAAGTCTTATAATCGCTAATTTCCTGTCCATCAAAATATACAGTAAAGTTCAGTGCGTTTTGAAACGTACCAAAGCTTGTTTGTCTATCGCTTGGCACCACCAAATATTTATTATCAGATATCATGGCCAAACATTCTATCATAAACTTTGGCGAAACATCAAAAGTAAGATGCGCCTGCACATCATAAAAACTCGGCTTATAATCTCCTTTAGTATCTAACGATTTCAATACATATTGCGTATTACGGTAACGCGCACCAATTTGCCACGAGAAAAGCTTGTTTTTTGTCACATCCTCAACACTAACACTTCCACCTAATAAACCGCCTGATACAGAGGCGGCAAACTCACGAGGCTTACGATATTGTACATCAAGCACCGATGACATTTTATCGCCATACTTGGCCTCAAAACCACCTGAAGAAAAATTAACGCTAGACACCATATCGGGGTTAGGAAAACTTAAACCCACCTGCTGCCCTGTGCTTGCTAAAAACGGACGAAAAACCTCTACATCATTTACATAAACCAAATTCTCATCAAAACTACCGCCGCGTACTGAATAAGTAGAGCTTAACTCATTACTGCTTTGCACTCCTAACCCTTGCGATAAGATGATTTTACTTATATCGGGCGTTGGACCTGCCAGTTTAAAATAATCTTTAGGTTGTATGTAAACCATGTCTTGTTTACGGTTTTCACCAATAACGGTTACATCTTCAATAGCATTTTTAAAAACAAGCTTAGGATTAAGGCTTATTTTTTCGTTTGGTTTAGCGGTAATTTTATGGCTGCCTATCTTATAACTCAAATTAATAAAATCTAGTTCAACCTCTTTATTGGCTGGTATTGTAATTTGATATTTTCCATCGGCATCGGTAAAAACAGGCGCTGTATGCCCATCGGCAGTAACAACCTGTACATCTTGTATAGCTTCATTATTTTCATCAAACACTTTGCCGCTAACAATAGCCGTTTGCGCATGCAGTGTGGAAAATAAAACCGCACAAAAAACAAATAATATTTTAAAGAAATTGGTCTGCAAAGGTTAGTTAACGCACATAAGCTACAAATATTGCATTTTTTTACGAAACGGCTATTTTTGTTAGCAATTAAAAAGAACTTACAGGTAATGTTTATTGCCTGTTTCTAATAGCTTTTTACTTTTACGCATGATTACAAAAGACGTACCTAAAAAATTATTTCTGTTAGATGCTTATGCACTTATTTATCGCGCTTTTTTTGCATTTAGCAGCAATCCACGCATTAACTCGCAAGGTTTAAACACATCCGCCATATTTGGCTTTACCAATACATTATTAGAAGTTTTAAATAAAGAAAAACCAACGCATTTGGCTGTAGTGTTTGATTTATCAGGCCCTACTCATCGTCATATAGAATTTGAAGCCTACAAAGCGCATCGTGAAGAAATGCCTGACGATTTAAAAAAATCTATTCCATACATTTTCAAATTACTGGAAGGGTTTAATATACCAGCTTTATCATTTCAGGGTTTTGAGGCTGATGATGTTATTGGCTCGTTAGCAATGCAGGCCGAAAAGAAAGGTTTTACAACCTATATGATGACGCCCGATAAAGATTACGGACAATTGGTAGATGAAAATACATTTATATACAAACCGGCTCGTTTAGGCAACGGTGCTGAAATATTAGGTGTAAAAGAAATTTGCGAAAAATGGCAAATTAAAAACGTAGCACAGCTAATAGATATTTTGGGTTTAATGGGTGATACTGCCGATAACATTCCCGGTATACCGGGAGTGGGAGAGAAGACCGCTATTCAGTTAGTTAAAGATTTTGATTCGGTTGAAAATTTATACTTAAACACAGATAAACTGAAAGGCAAACTAAAAGAAAAGGTGGAGCTTAATAAAGATAAAGCAGTTTTATCTAAACGCCTTGCAACTATAACACTTGATATACCAATTGAGTTGCACGACGAAGAATTAGTGCGCAAAGAAATTAATAGAGAAGCTTTGCGTGAAGTATTTAAAGAACTTGAATTTAGAGCCATTGCACAAAAAGTATTGGGCGAAGATGTTACAGAGGGTGTTACAGAACAGTGGCAGGGAAATAAAACAACTGCTGCAAAAGAAGCAAGCGCCCCTGTTGGAAAAAAAGCAAACCCGGCACAGGTAGATATGTTTGCTGCTGAAACGGATGTTGTTACGAGTGAAGAAGAAACAGAGGCACCAAAAAATTATAAAACGGCTGCCGATACAACGCACCAGTATTTTTTAATGGATACCAAAGAGAAGCGTAGCGAACTTATACAACTACTAAATAAACATACAGAATTTTGTTTTGATAGTGAGACTACGGCACTTAATACATTTGAAGCTGAGATTGTTGGTTTATCTTTTGCCGTAAAACCATTCGAGGCTTATTATGTTCCGTTTCCGAAAGAGCAAGCAGAATCACAACAAATCATTAACGAGTTTATTCCTTTATTCTCTGATGAAAGCAAAACACTTATCGGGCAAAATATTAAATACGATTTGCAGGTTTTAAAAAATTACCAGGTTGAAATAAAAAACAAGTTATTCGATACCATGATAGCGCATTTTCTTATCAGTCCGGAAACGCGTCATGGAATGGATATACTGGCTGAGACTTATTTGAATTATTCGCCCATAAGCATAGAAACCTTAATTGGTAAAAAAGGAAAAAACCAGGGCAGTATGCGCGATGCTGATATAGAAGCTATTAAAGAATATGCTGCCGAAGATGCTGACGTAACTCTACAGTTAAAAGATGTTTTTGTGCCTCTGATGCACAATGATAAATTAGAAAAATTATTTAATGATGTTGAGGTTCCTTTAGTACATGTGCTTTCTGATATGGAGTACGAAGGAGTTAGAATTGATATTAAAGTGTTGAATGATTACTCTGTTGAACTTGAAAAGGACGTTGTGAAAATTGATGCAGAGATACAAGCACTTGCAGGCACTCCTTTCAATATAGCATCACCCAAACAGGTGGGCGAAATTTTATTCGAGTATCTTAAAATTATTGATAAACCTAAGAAAACAAAAACAGGTCAGTATTCAACAGGCGAAGATGTACTATCTAAATTAACCGATAAGCATCCTATAGTTTCTAAAATATTAGAGTACCGCGAGGTAGTAAAATTAAAAAACACCTATGTAGATACACTTCCGTTATTGGTTAATGTAAAAACAGGGCGCGTGCACACATCGTACAATCAGGTGGTAGCTGTTACCGGGCGTTTAAGCTCTGATAATCCTAACCTCCAAAATATACCGGTTCGTACCGAACGTGGACGATATATTCGTAAAGCATTTGTGCCAAGAGATGAGCATCATATTTTGCTTAGTGCCGATTACTCTCAAATAGAATTGCGCATTGTAGCTTCCATCAGTAAAGACCCAAACATGTGCGAGGCTTTTAGATTAGGAAAAGACATTCACACGGCAACTGCCGCAAAGGTTTATGGCATTGATGAGGCTGAGGTTACCAAGGAAATGCGTTACAAAGCCAAAAGTGTAAACTTTGGTATCATATACGGGCAAGGAGCTTTTGGTTTGGCTGAAAATATTGGGGTATCGCGTACCGAGGCAAAACAACTAATTGATAATTATTTTAGAGAGTACTCGTCTATTAAAAAATATATGGACGATACCATAAATTTTGCCCGCGATAATGGTTACGTGCAAACGCTATTAGGTAGAAAACGTTGGCTACGTGATATA
>DATHOW010000017.1:0-4077 GCA_035484495.1 Bacteroidia bacterium
TGAAAAAGGCATTTTTTATCAAAAAGAAGATAGCTCGGTTTGGATTGATTTAACGGCTGATGGTTTAGACCATAAACTGGTGTTACGCAGCAATGGAACCAGCGTTTATATAACACAAGACATTGCCACAGCTAATGAAAAAGATAGAGATTTTAAAATAGATAAATCTATTTACGTAGTTGGTAATGAGCAAGATTATCACTTTAAAGTACTCTTCCTTATCCTTAAAAAATTGGGTAGAAAGTATGCCGATAATTTATACCATCTTTCTTATGGCATGGTTGAGTTACCAACCGGCAAAATGAAAAGCCGCGAGGGCACTGTGGTTGATGCCGACGACTTAATTGAAGGGATGATTGATACGGCTAAAGAAACTACAACCGAGCTTGGTAAAACAGAAGGTTTAACAGCAACTGAGGCTAACAATTTATTTAAAATGTTAGGTTTAGGTGCTTTACGTTATTTTATTTTAAAGGTAGATCCTAAAAAGAAAATGCTGTTCGACCCGGCAGAGAGTATAGATTTTAATGGCCATACAGGTCCGTTTATACAATATACTCATGCCCGCATACAATCGGTTTTGCGTAAATCAAAACTTTCGGCTGATGAAATAAAAGCAAAAGCCATCCCGACTGATTATGCTTTACATCAAAAAGAAATAGACCTTATTTATGCTTTATCAGATTTTAAAACGGTAATTAAGGAAGCTGAAAGCATTTATAATCCTGCCTTAGTAGCCAATTATATATACGAAGTAGCAAAAACCTATAACCAGTTTTATCATGAGTTATCTGTTTTAAATGCAGATAACGAAATACAAAAATTATTCAGAATACAATTATCCCATAAATGCGCCTTAGTTATAAAACAGGCTATGCAATTACTTTGTGTAGAGGTACCCGATAGAATGTAAAATTTAATTAGTTTTAAACCATGAAATTAAAACTCCTATTAATTTGTTTGCCAACTTTAATGATGGCTCAACAGATGGATACAACCGCCGTAAGGTTTGCTAAATACGTTACAGCAGATGGCATGAAAAAAAACCTTACTGTTTTAGCCTCTGACGAATATGAAGGAAGAGAAACCGGGCAAAAAGGTCAAAAAATGAGCGCCGAATATATTTCAAAATATTATAAAGACTTGGGCATTCCTCCTATTAAAACACTAAAAGATGGTTATCAGCAAACATATCCATTAGAAATTTTTAGTCCGCAAGAGTTAAAAATAACTTATAATAAAAAGAGCTTTATACAAAATGTAGATTACTATACCTGGGCAAACATTACCGGCGACACTACTTTTACCATTCCTGAAATTGATTTTTGCGGGTACGGTATAAATACACTAGTTTATAATGATTATGATAAAGTTGATGTAAAAAACAAAGCCGTAATGATTCTTGATGGAGAGCCTTATAAAGCTGATGGAAACTCTATCATTTCTCAGTTGACTGAGCCAAGTATGTGGACAAGCAATTTCCGAGTAAAACAAACCGAAGCTAAAAAACAAGGCATAAAGTATCTGCTTATTGTAGACACTAACATTGCAACCAGTTTTGCTGAGCAAAAACATCGTATAAAAAGCTCTCGTATGAGCATTAGCGATAAAGCTTCTTTAGAGTATCCGTTTGTTATTTATATTTCAACAAAAATGGCTGATGAAATTTTAGCTCACTCAAAACAAACCACAAAATCAATTGCCGGAAAAATTTCTTCTTCATCAAAATCTGTTTATTTCACAGAGAAAGCTTTGTTAGATATAAACCTTACACAAGCCAAACAAAAACTAAGTGCCGAAAATGTAATGGCTTATATAGAAGGAACTGATTTAAAAAGTGAGTTATTAGTTTTATCAGCTCATTATGATCATTTGGGTGTACAAGAGGGGAAGATTTATAACGGAGCCGATGATGATGGCAGTGGTACTGTAGCCATTATGCAATTAGCAAAAGCCTTTCAAGAGGCTAAAAAACAAGGCAAAGGGCCGCGCAGAAGCATGTTGTTTTTAAATGTTTCTGGCGAAGAAAAAGGTTTATTAGGTAGCGAGTACTATACCGAACACCCTACTTTTGGTTTAGAAAACACCGTATGCGATTTAAATATAGACATGATTGGCAGATTAGATGAAGCTCATGCTAAAAACGCCAATTACGTATATTTAATAGGAAGTGATAAATTAAGCAGCGAGTTGCACAAAATATCAGAGCAAGCCAATAAAACCTACACTAACCTAGAGTTAGATTATACTTTTAATGATGAAAATGATCCAAATCGTTTTTATTATAGAAGCGACCATTATAACTTTGCCAAAAATAATATACCCGTAATTTTTTATTTTAACGGCGTACACGAAGATTATCATCAGGAAACTGACGAAGTTCAGAAAATAGATTTTACCAAAATGGAAAAAATAAGTAGGTTAGTGTTCTTTACGGCTTGGCAAATTGCTAACCAAACAAGTCGTATTAAAATAGATTCGTCAAAAAAATAAATGCTATTATAGTTCCCAGTGAGAAAAGAAGTATTTGGCCTTACCAGAAAAGAGTTAATGTTTGCGGCAATTTTTGTTGCAAGCTCACTTGCATTAATTATTTATTCATCCCTAAAATTAATTCACAACCATTATACAAATACTAATAAAGTTCAATCAGAAATTCACAGCCAATCCAAAAGCTTGGCTTATTTAAATGATTTAAATAACTATGCATTAAATACACAACGTAGCTCGGTTAACATACTGGTTTACAGAACTAATTCAAAAGAGGCGCTTAGTTTCAAAAAAAGCATCGAAAGTAATAGAGATAGCGTGTTGTTAAAGTTAAATCGAATTGACGATGCAAACCTTGTTTTAACTGATAAAAAAATAGATATTTTAAATGCCGGGTTGACCTATTTAAAAACTAATACTGTTTTTTTACAAAAACTTAATGAAGGAGTTAGCACAGATAGTTTATCTACGTTTAATTTAGAAAAAATGCGTCCGGCTATAAGGCTGTTTACTGATTTAATTAGAAAAAACTCGCAAACCATCGTCGAAAAAATACAGGACACCAATAGCAACCGTACTAGCATTTTTAACCAGTTAGAATTTTGGCTTCTTTTAATAGGTTTAGCCCCTTATCTGTATTTTTTTTACCGAATTATCGCCCTAATCCTCCGCATGATTTTATGGGAAATATCCTCTTAAAACGAGGAAAATTACGCTTCTTAATTCTTAAATTTTAGTAGAGTTCCGGATTTTAAAAAATCAAAGGAATTGCGTATGTTTGAAACCTTGTTGAACTAACAACTATTTATGGAAGAAGATATACAAACAGAATCGGGACCTGGTTTGGTTGCCACAGCTAATTTAAAAACATCACATCCGAAAGGATTATATGTGCTTTTTGCAACTGAATTTTGGGAGCGTTTTAGTTATTATGGAATGAGGGCAATTTTTGTTCTGTTTATGACAAAAGTTTTATTGCTTGACAAATCATTAGCAAGTAACATTTATGGTAGTTATACAGGATTAGTTTATTTAACTCCATTAATTGGTGGTTATGTAGCAGATAGGTACTGGGGTAACCGAAAATCTATTTTTGTTGGAGGTGTTTTAATGGCATTAGGGCAATTTTTAATGTTCTTTTCAGCCACCTTAGCCCATAATTCAGATAAAGGACTTGCTCTTACCTTTATGTGGACAGGTTTAGCGTTTTTAATTTTTGGGAATGGCTTTTTTAAGCCTAATATTTCAACAATGGTTGGGCAACTATATGTTGCAAATGATAGTAGAAAGGATGCTGCCTATACTATTTTTTACATGGGAATTAATGCCGGAGCCTTTATTGCCCCATTAATTTGCGGCTATTTAGGAGAGAATGTTGATTTTAAATGGGGCTTTCTTTCCGCAGGGTTAGGAATGATTGTGAGTTTAGTAATTTTCTATCTAACAAAAGATAAGTATGTAGTTTCTCCTGATGGTTCTCAACTGGGTACAGGTCCAAATAAAGCAGTTGACGTTAATGAAGAAAAAAGTAAAGAAGCTGCATTTAGCCCGTTACAATTAATCATACTTATTGGAGGGATAATTGCT
>DATHOW010000018.1:0-4101 GCA_035484495.1 Bacteroidia bacterium
GATGTATACCGAGTTTATATCTTCTGAAGGGCTGATTAGGGATGCCATGAAGAGTAAGAAAAAGCTGGATATTTTTGATTATGAACGCCCAATAGGAATACAAATTTTTGGCGGGGATGAGGATGCCATGGCCATGTCGGCTAAAATAGTTGATGCCACTAACCCAGATATTCTTGATATAAATTTTGGTTGCCCCGTTAAAAAAGTAGTGTGCAAAGGCGCAGGTGCAGGTGTTTTAAAAGACATTGAACTAATGGTGCGCTTAACCAAAGCGGTTATTAAATCAACCACTAAACCTGTTACTGTTAAAACACGATTGGGTTGGGACGAAAAATCTATTAACATACTAGAAGTTGCCGAACGCCTGCAAGATATAGGTGTGCAGGCACTTAGCATACATGGGCGCACAAGGGCGCAAATGTATAAAGGCTCTGCCGACTGGACTATGATTGGTGCTGTAAAAAACAACCCACGCATTAAAATACCCATTTTTGGTAATGGAGATATAGAAACGCCTGAACAGGTTTTAGAAATGAAAGACAAATTTGGGATTGATGGTGTAATGATTGGCCGTGCCAGTATAGGTTACCCGTGGATATTTAATGAAATTAAACACTTTGCAAAAACAGGCACTCACCTTGCCCCACCAACTATTGCAGACCGTGTGGAAGTTTGTAAAACACACCTTTTAAAATCAATTGAATGGAAAGGCGAAAAACTTGGCATTGTTGAAATGCGTCGCCATTACACAAATTATTTCCGTGGATTAGATCATTTTAAAGAAACCCGCATGATTTTAGTCACATCAGATAGTTTACCTCAACTATTAGAAACCATTAGTGGCATTGCACCCCGTTACGAGTTACAAAACGCTTAGTTTTTTTACAAATGCAAACTTATATAGCCATACTCAGAGGCATAAACGTAAGCGGGCACAAGCTTATAAAAATGGATGCTTTGCGTAAGCTATTTGATAGCATGGGTTTTAAAAACACAAAAACTTATATACAAAGTGGTAATGTGGTTTTTCAGGGCAAACAAGCTAAAACACAAGATTTAGAAAAGAAAATAGCAAGTAGCATATTGAAAGAATTCAGCTTTGAAGTGCCAGTGTTGGTAAAAGACGCAAATGAATTAGAGGTTGTTTTAAAGAACAATCCTTTTATAAATAAACGTAAAGAAGATGTTACCAAACTGCATGTAACTTTTTTATCGGCAGAACCGGAGAAAGCAAATATTGATAAAATAAAAGAGGGAAATTATGCTGCCGATGAATTTATAATAACGGGTAAAACAGTTTATTTATTTTGCCCAAATGGCTACGGAAACACTAAATTAAGCAACACTTTTTTTGAGAATAAATTAAAAGTAACCGCCACCACCCGTAACTGGAAAACTATAAACGAGTTGGTTACTATGGCTGCTGAATTAGTATAAAAATTTCCTCTTTTCTTTAAAACTATTTAAACATTTTCAAGCTCTAAAATTCTGTAATTGACTTATCTTTGTGTGCCCATGAAGAATTTATCTCCGTTAACAAAAGACCCAAAACATTTTATAATTATTAAAGGTGCACGTCAGCATAATTTAAAAAATGTTGATGTTGCTATTCCACGTAACAAGTTTGTGGTTATAACAGGCGTTTCGGGTTCAGGTAAATCATCGCTTGCTTTTGATACATTATATGCCGAGGGGCAAAGACGTTATGTAGAAAGTTTATCTGCTTATGCCCGTCAGTTTTTAGGTAGGTTAGAAAAACCATTAGTTGATTATATTAAAGGCATCTCTCCCGCAATTGCAATTGAGCAAAAAGTTATTTCGCGTAACCCTCGTTCAACAGTTGGTACTGTTACCGAAATTTACGATTATTTAAAATTGTTGTATGCCCGCGTAGGTAAAACCTTTTCCCCGGTTTCGGGCAAAGAAGTAAAACGAGATACTATAAGCGATGTGGTAGATTTTGTTGTTAACCAAAAAGGCGAAAAACAATTTTTAATACTCTCTAAACTATTTATTCCGGAAGGAAGAGAAATTATCCAGCACTTAGAAATACTGAATCAGCAAGGGTTTTCAAGAGTGTTGTTTGATAATGAAATAAAAAAGATTGAAGAACTCCCTAAAAAAATAAAAAGCTCTGCCAATATATTTTTAGTTACCGACCGTATTGTGATGGATGCTTTTAGTGATAAAGAAGAAACATCATCACGCGTAGCAGATTCTGTACAAACAGCTTTTTATGAAGGACATGGCGAATGCATTATTTATGATGTTGATACAAAAAAACAAACGGCTTTTACCAATCGCTTCGAAGCCGATGGAATGGAGTTTGAGCAACCCGACGTAAATTTTTTCTCGTTCAACAATCCAATAGGTGCTTGTAAAACCTGTGAGGGTTTTGGTAGTGTTATTGGCATCGACCCTAATTTGGTTATTCCTAATAAAAACAAATCAGTTTATGATGGCGCGATTGCTTGTTGGAATGGGGAAACGATGAGTTACTATAAAACCCAACTGGTTAAAAATGCACATAAATTTAATTTCCCGGTACATAAACCAATTGCTGAGCTTAGTAAAGAACAATATAATTTATTATGGAAAGGCAATCAACACTTTGAAGGGCTTGATGCATTCTTTTCTTTTTTAGCTAAAGAGACGTACAAAATACAGTACCGAGTAATGCTGGCAAGATACAGAGGCAAAACTATTTGCCCTGATTGCAACGGCACCCGTATTCGTAAAGACACACATTTTGTAAAAGTTGGCGACAAGCATATTTCTGAATTGATGTTGATGCCCGTTGAGCATTTACATGCTTTCTTTAAAAACATTAAATTAAATGAGCAAGACAATAATATTGCCAAACGTCTACTAATAGAAATTACCAATCGTTTGCAATATTTATGTGATGTTGGTTTAGGTTACTTAACATTAAACCGCGGTGCAAATACATTAAGCGGTGGAGAATCGCAACGCATTAATTTGGCTACATCACTTGGCAGTACTTTGGTTGGTAGCATGTATATTTTAGATGAGCCAAGCATTGGTTTACACCCAAGAGATACCGAGAGACTAATTAGCGTTTTAAAAATGTTGCAACACCAGGGTAACACCGTTATTGTAGTTGAGCATGATGAGGAAGTAATGCAAGCCGCTGATGAAATTATTGATATGGGTCCATTAGCAGGTTCATTAGGTGGTGAGCTTGTGTTTCAGGGTAACCATAAGGAGCTAATGAGTGCCAAAAACAGTTTAACAACTCAATATCTGACAGGTAAAAAACACATTGTAACTCCCGTTACACGCAGAAGATGGAAAGATTATATAGAAGTAAAAAATGCAAATGATAACAATTTAAAAAACGTAAGCGTAAAAATTCCTTTGGGTATATTTTGTGCTGTAACGGGTGTTTCGGGTTCAGGTAAATCTACCTTAATTAAAAATGTGTTAGTTCCTAATTTGCAGCGCGTGTTAGATGGGGCAACTAATCAGGATGATGATAAAATTTCGGGTAGCATAAAAAAAGTTTCGCAAATAGAATTTGTGGATCAAAACCCTATTGGTAAATCATCTCGCTCAAATCCGGTTACCTACATTAAAGCTTACGACGAGATAAGAAATTTATTTGCCGACCAGCAATTGGCAAAACAAAAAGGATACAAACCTTCTTTCTTTTCATTTAACGTAGAAGGTGGCAGATGCGAACATTGTCAAGGCGAAGGGCAAATAACTGTAGAGATGCAGTTTATGGCCGATGTAAAACTGCTTTGTGAAGACTGTGGTGGAAAACGCTTTAAACCAGAAACTTTAGAAGTTACTTTTCTGGGTGCATCTATTTCTGATGTACTAAATATGACGGTAGATGATGCAGCTGCTTTCTTTGCAAAATCATCTGACAAAACTTGTAAAAAAATAAATGACAAACTACAGTTGTTGCAAGATGTAGGTTTGGGCTATGTTCAACTTGGGCAATCATCAAGCACTTTAAGTGGTGGTGAGGCGCAACGCATTAAGCTAGCTTCTTTTTTAGGAGCAGGGCAAAATTCAAACAACACACTTTTTATTTTTGATGAACCAACTACAGGGTTGCATTTTCATGATATC
>DATHOW010000019.1:0-7590 GCA_035484495.1 Bacteroidia bacterium
ACGTATTTGATGCAGGACCTGGGTTTTATAGCTATAAATGGTTTGATGGTAACACCAACCAAACTAACACAGTATATGGCGCTGGTAAATATTGGGTAACTGTAACCGATTCATGTGGCGGCACTCAGTCAGATACTGTACTTGTTACATTGGCACCACCACCTTTTTTAGATGTACGACCTGATACTGCACTTTGTTCTAATGATAGCGTACTACTTAGTTTTACCCCTGTTGGAGTATATAGTACATATCAATGGACCCCAACTTTAGGTTTAAATTGTGTTCATTGCCCTAACCCTAATGCTAAACCTGTAGTAACAACAAAATATTATTTACTTGCTACCAACTCTGATGGCTGTACAGCAATGGATAGTATAACTATTACTGTTGCTAGTTCTCCAACATTAACGGCAAGTAATTATACTACATGTGCAGGTCAAATAATTAATATAACCCCAACTGTAATTGGAGGTACGGGGTTTTATGTATATAATTGGGCAGGTTTATTTACAGGTACTTCATATTCTACAACTCCAAAATCAGACAGCTCTTACATGGTTTCTGTTACAGATACTGGGGATGGATGTTTCACTCCGTTTTTTACGGGTAACATAACTGTTTTACAACCTTTAAAGGTAAATGTTAATGGAACAAGCGCTTGCGTTTCTATTGATACTATAAGCCTTTTAGCCACAGTATCAGGTGGAACGGGTAATTATACTTACAACTGGCTGCCGCCAAATACACATCAAAACCCTTTACTAGTCCAGCCCCTAACTACTACTATATATACTGTAATCGTATCAGATGGTTGTTCTACTAATGCAGTAGATACTGCCCAGGTAATAATTACTCCTGCACCTTTAATTAGCTTGCCAAATAGTATATCAGGTTGCAAACCAGTTTGTATTTATTTTAATAATATACCCTACAATAATTTAACTGTATGGAAATGGGATTTTGGAGACGGTAGTACATCAGGAGTACAGAAACCATTTCATTGTTATAATAATCAAGGCAATTATAATATAAGTTTTTCTTACACAACTGCATCGGGTTGTATTAAAACAGTTAGCTCAAATAATATAGTAACTGTATATCCTTCTCCTAGTGCAGCTTTCTCTGCTTCTACTTTTGATACTGATATTTTTGACGATGATATTTATTTTTATAATGAATCTTCTGGTTATACAAACATTCAATGGTCGTTTGGAGATTTAACCGGTTCTAATCTAACTAATCCGTCACATCTGTATACTTCATTAGGAAATTATCTTGTAACACTTATTGTGCAAAACCAAAATGGTTGTTCTGATACATCCATTCGTGAAGTTATAGTACACGATGTTTTTACGTTTTACGCGCCAAATACTTTTTCGCCTAATGAGGATATTTACAACGAAAAATTTTTACCCATAGGAACAGGGTGGGACAATAGCAGTTTTAAAATGCTTGTTTTTGACCGATGGGGAAATCAAGTATTAAGTACAACTAATCCAAACCAAGGTTGGGATGGTAAAATGAAAGGAAATGATGCTCCTGAAGATGTTTATGTTTGGAAGGTTGAACTCAAAGACATCTTTAATAAAGGCCATTCTTACTCAGGAACAATTACTTTAATAAGATAGAAGTAGAGCATTAAATTTTTATCAAAAGAAAACCCCTCAATTAGCAATTCTAATTGAGGGGTTTTCTTTTAAAAAGGGTTAAAAACTATTTCAATTTTTTATAGAAATCATTTAATTTAAAAATATCAATGTAGTTTTTAGTGCGTAAGTAAATTTCTTTTATCTCTTCTTTACTTAACTCTTTAGCTGTTTTTAGGTTTGCTTCCTCAGTAGGAATTCTAACAGTTCCCCAGGGATAAACTTCTTTAAGTTCTTCTCCGTGCCAGCTAGGGTAATCAAGTGTTTTGCTTGAGCTTATACCTACTTTTTTAAGTGCTTTAGAAAGTGTACCTACTTTATCTTTTACAAGGTCTTCAAATTTAATAATATGGTAATGGTCAGGATATTTTTCAGCAAGAATTAAAGAAAAATACTGGCAGGTTACCCATCCCATCATGTAATGAGGAATCGACAATGGCACAGCTCTTTTTTTAGTATCAGCGTAAGCAGAAAAAGGGTTTCTAATTACATGAAAAACGTGTCCGTTACCTTTATAATCTTCAATTATTTTATCGCCATCAACACCAATAATTGGGCTATAACCAACCCAAGCTTTTTCTTTGCCGGTTTCCTTGTAGTTTTTCCAAGCTGTAAAGGTTGCTCTAAAAAATGCTTCCATGATATTAGCTCTTGAAAGTTCTTTGCCTTTTAAAAATTTAAGGAAATCACTTTTTCTGTCTTTATCAGTCATTTGAATGTCGGCAGTTCTAAATTTACTCACGTAAGGAGTTTTAGCTCTTACTTTTCCTTCTTCATCAATAATTTGCTCATAAACCTCTTCAGCTAAAGATGAATTTGGAAAAATAGGCCATCTGTATTTAAGAGGATATAAACTCGATAAAAAATCATTTACATATTTTGTTCCCGGTTGAGATTCAAATGGGTAAACAAATAATTCCGGATGCCCATCTAATAAACGGTGCGTTGTGTTGCCACCATTCTCATACATGGCAGATAACATGATAAATTTATAATCAGATTTTTTCATATTGTGATTGTGTTTTTTAATTTAGAGTTTGTAAATGTAAATATTTTCATAAAGAAACCGAAAAAATATCTGTTTCCAAAGAAGATTTTTCGACGCTTGTAAAGGCAAAGCCTTCACACTTATCAGAGTTAAAATAATCAATAGCAAAAATTTGATTTCCATAAGGAAACTCTATTTCGCCAATTTTCTCCTTTTTTATAGTATCTATAGCCACAACAGCGCATGTTTGCGTTTTAGATTTTATGCCGGGAGCATAATGCCTAAAGCGTGGTAACACCCTTGATATAGCAACAAATAAAATACTATCTATAAAGCAAAGCCCTCTTGTCCAGCCGTTAAATTTAAAGACAGGAACAAACTGCTTGTTTTTAAAGTAACCAACTTCACCATAGCCGCTATTAGCTACCCAAATTTTGCCCTTATGTAAACGGGCTGAATGGGGTCTTGTTAATCCAAATCCAATGGGCTCTCGGGTTTTACCTGAAAAAATAGCCCCCAGTTTATCAACAGGATAATCCAAATCACCGGGTAAAGTAGAGCCTATTTTTGTTCCTGATGCGCTAAAAAAAGAAGATTTTAAATCTTTACCGAATGCAATTGAATTTAATTGAATGTAATTAACGCTTGTATCTGGCTTTCCTTTTTGTTCGATACACTTAGGCCACCATATTGGTTTTTCAACTTCAGTGGTAGAAAAATCAATAGGTACGATGGCATTCATGCCAACAGAATTGGCGTATAATTTACCCTTGTTAAGTACTAAATCATGGAAATAATATTGACCTGGGTAGTATTTTGTTCTTGCCGGAATTAAAATTTTAGGAGCAACAGCCGGCACCTTTAAACGATTTAAAGATTGCGTAGAAACCTTAAACTCTATAACTTGATTAGGGTTTCTGGTTGCAGCCACATACATAATGTTTTTTGTTCTATCAACCGCAATGCCTGATGGATGCGGTAAATGAAAAAAAGATTGCTTTATTTTTTTAGCATTTGGTGCATTTAAAGCTAATACAAGGTTTTCATATTCTCTGCTAACAATTAATGTAATTTTTAATTTATGTAATAGTTGGGTAAAAGATGCAGATGCTTTAAAACTTAATGTTTGTTTTGTAATGCCTGCATTTTTAAAGGAAGTTCCAAATAGCTCAGATGGATGGCGCAAAGCAAGGTTTTGTTTTTCCCACAGAGCCTCTTTTACTTTACTCATATTTTATTTTTGAGTTTAAATAAACCTGCATACATTTTAAAAGCCGACATATAGTTGGTTGTACTTTTTCCGCTTATCCGTTTAGTTGATACTACTGGTATTTCAATAATTCGTACATTTTTTTTGGCACACAAAGCAACTATTTCAGCATCAATTAAATCATCGTCCGAAATTATATTTAACTGCTTATATACTTTTTGAGGGATAATTTTTGGGGTACCATTAACATCCCAAATTGGCACTTTAAAAAGAATTCTACATTCTAAATTATAAAGTGTTGAGCCTAGTTTTCGTATAAATTTTTCTCTAATTATTCGAGTAGCTTTAACTAGGTTATCGTTATTAATTTTGGCATAATTTAAAATCATCAGCAAATCGCTTATCTCTGTTCTGGCTGAGTTGGTATAACATAAATGCTTTCCTGTAGCATTAGCTAAACCAAACTTAACAGCTCGTCCCCATCCACCTTGCTCTAGCCTAAATACTTTAATGTTATCGCGATTTTTTAACTCATTTAATTTTTTAAATGAACCATCATCTGGGCCATTAATTACAAATAAAATCTCCCACGTTTCATTTAAAGTGTCTAAATTCTTGGTATAAGTATCATATATGTTTTCAACATGATTAATTTGTTTATATAATGGCAGGATAATCGAAAAAATGGGTTCGTTCATAATAATAGGTTATTTGTTCCAGTTCCAAAAAGCAGTATCAAAGTTAACTTTCTGTTGCCATTGGTCAACCATTTTTATTCCTTGTTTTAAATCAATTTTAGCCTCCCAATCTAAAAGCTTTTTAGCTTTGTTGCTATTAGAGTACCAATCGGCCACATCCCAATTTCTATTAGGCATACCGCTAAATGTTGGTTTTTCAGGAATAGAAAACTCCTCTTGCATTACATTAGCTAACTCCCCAATGGTTGTTTTTACACCTACGCCAATATTAAATGCTTCGCCTTTAATTGTTTGAATTTTGTGTGCTGCGGCAATAAAGGCACTGCAAACATCGGTAACATAAATAAAATCGCGAGATATAAGTGAATCTACAAATGGAGGATATGTTTTTTTTCTTGCTTTCGAAATTAAAATAGGAATTAATCTATCGGGTTCTTCCCAGGGGCCGTAAGCTGAGTATAACCTTAAATGTGAAACCGGGAGTTGTTCAATCTTACCATAATATTTTACTGCGTAGTAAGATGCAGCTTTAGAAACTGCATAGTGGCTGTTAGGCACTAAATCTGCATCTTCTAAAGGTGCGGCACTATTTAAACCATATTCCGAGCTAGAGCCTGCATGCACATAGGCGCTAAAACCAAATGACTTTAAAGTTTCTATAAGAGTTATGGTTGAATTAAAATTGGTGTCATATATTTTTTTGTACTCTTTTTGTTTAGAGTAAGCGCCGTATGCTGCTAAATTGAAAATAGTTTTTGGTTTTAATTGCGATAGCAACTCTTTTAAAATTGTAAGGTCGTTTATATCACAGTCTAAAATATTTTGTTCGGGTATATTAGATGCTATAAATCGCCAATTATTTCTACGGTCTTGCGTAACACCATAAACGTCATTTCTTTGCTCTAATAAAGTGTGGAATAAATTAACTCCAATAAAACCACCTGCGCCAAAAACTACAATAGGGCCTTCTAACTTTTTTATTTCTTCTTTTATTTTTTCTGAAAGCATTACTTTAAATAAGCTAAAATTTTATTTTTCAAATTCTCTCCGTGTAAATTATTTTCTGCCTGATGCCAGGTTTGGTTGCCGTATTTTCCGCTTGGATAACCGCTGCTGTATAAACCGTGATATTTTATGTTGCCACAATTATTAGCAAGTAATTGAGCTGCTAGTGTTTCATGTAAACTACATTGCCCACTATGTTCTTCCATAGTTATAACAACTTGTTTTTCTTGTAATGATTCTATTAATTCTTTAGGTAAATTAATAATAGGGAAAATGCTTACTAACCATATTTCAAGCTGGTCTAAAATTTCAGCATCTAATTGAAATAAGTTTGCTACAACAGGTCCTGTACCAATAACAATAGTTTTACCGCCCTTTTTTAACCTGCGCCATTGACTAAAGTTTTCTACCTTGCCATCTATTTTAGCAGCTAAATTTAAGCGTAAATAATTAGGTGCTTTATCTGCCAACATTTGCTTAACACATTGTTCTACATCATCTCCATTAAAGGGCACATATACTTTCATGCCCGGTAGTAAACGCATGGCTCCTATATCTTCTAAGTTATGATGTGTAGCACCCATTATACCATAACCATAACCGCCGCCATTGCCAACAACTTTTACGGGTAGGTTATGATGGCAAACATCGTTACGTAATTGCTCATAAGGGCGTAGCGTCGTAAAAGGAGATATACTATATATCCATGGTATAAAACCTTCTGAAGCTAATGCGGCAGATACACTAACCATGTTTTGCTCAGCTACGCCTGCATTAATAAAATGGTTACCAAAAGTTTCTCTCACTTGCTCTAATGCCATAAAGCCCAAATCGCCGGTTATAAAAACCTGCTCGGCAACAGTTTTGTGGTGTTTTATAATGGCATTTGCAAATTCTACTCTCATAACTACGAAATGGCTTTTATTTCAGCATCGATGGCATCTAAAAACTCTTTATATTCTGTTTCATTAAATGGTAAATAGTGGCTGCTTAACTCATTTTGTTTTTGCATCCAGCCATTGCCTTTTACAGTATTACAAATAACAGCCATTGGGTTACTGGCATTTTTTTGTTTTTGCTTTACAGCATAAAAATCGTCAAAATTGTGTCCATCTATTATATGTACATCAAAACCAAAAGCTTCTAATTTTTTATCTAACGGATTTAACTTCATCACATCTTCTGTTCTGCCAAAGCCTTGCAGCTCATTTCTATCTATAAACCAACAAACATTTTTTAATTGATGGTGTGCTATAAATAAAGCTGCCTCCCAAGTACTGCCTTCGTTTAGCTCTCCGTCAGACGTTACGCACATAATAGTTTTACCTGATTCTTTAAGATTAGCAGCTAAACCTAAGCCGGCAGCAAGACTTAAACCATGTCCAAGGCTTCCGGTGGCAAAACGAATTTTATTAATTTTATTAGCAGGGGGGTGAGCTGAAAGATGGGTGTCATTTTTGTAAAAACTATCAATGTCTTGTGATGATAAAATACCATCTTCTGCCAATAAGCTATATAAAGCAGCAGCAGCATGTCCTTTAGATAAAATTAACTCGTCTGTTTTTTGCATCCAATTAAAATAAACAAACGTAAGTATGTCTGTACATGATAATGAACTACCTATATGACCTGCATTAACTTTAAAGTACATATTTATAAATCGTTTTTTTATCGAAAGCGATTTTAAAGTAAGCTTGGTCTTTTCCGTAGGTGATAACATCGTTTATATAGCTTCTTCTTTTTGATTTTTCTTTTTATGAAAGAAGAAAAATAACCCAATAAATATACAAAATGAAATCATACAGATATAAAGCCCTTTTTTAAAGTTAAGCGAGGTGTATGTAAACTCTAAAACATGGTTTCCTTTGTTTAGCATAAGGCCAGTCATACCGCCACTTAAAAGTAACTTATCTACTTTATTTCCGTTGTCGGTAATTGCCCAGCCTTTATCAAATGGAATTGACACGTAAACCATTTTATCCGTTGGTAAATTAATAGATGCTTTAATGTTTGTAGGCTTAAATTCAGATATCTGAATAATGT
>DATHOW010000020.1:0-4851 GCA_035484495.1 Bacteroidia bacterium
AAAGTAAATTATAAAGTTTCTTTGTTGGATGGAACACTTTGTTATTCGTCTGAAACCAAAGGCTCTAAAGAATTTTTGGTGGGTGCAGATAAAGTAGAAAGCGGAATACATGAAGGAGTACAGCTTATGCACTTGCACGACAAAGCTTTATTTATTCTGCCGGCACACCTGGCTTTTGGGTTAGTTGGCGATAGAGATAAAATTCCGCCAAAAGTTGCTGTAGTTTATACTATCGAAGTTATTTCTGTTCAATAGTATGAGATTAACTTTAAGTAAAATCGTATTTGTTGTAGGGTTAATTTTTATTTTTTCTTGTAGAGAAAAACCTAAAACGTATCAAGGTTATTCAAAACAACAAGATTTTTATTACAAATTAATTTCGTTAGGTGATGAGACAAAAAAAACAGATTCTACTCAATGCCTTTGGATAGAGGCTTCTTGCAAAAACTTGGTAGATTCTGCATTTTGGAGCACTAAGCATAAAGGGAGTCAAACCTTTTTTGTAACAAAGGATTCACCTTACTTTTTAAAAAGTTTGTTTGGCTTTTCGGTAGGAGATAGCTTACAGTATCTTTTTCCTACAGAGAAATTTTTTAGTAATTTCTTTAAGTCAGATGTTCCGTTCTTTTGCAAAAAAGATTCTTGTGTAAAATTCTCCTTAAAAATAATTCGAGCTTTAACCGCTAGTCAGTTTAATGCGTTTAATGATAGTATGCGTGTATTTGCAGAACATGAACAAAGTAAAGAGCAACTACAAATTCAAAATTATGTATCGAAAAACTGTAAGCAGGTAAACGAGTTTGCAGCCAATGCTTTTGTTGAAATAACGCACCCAACGAATTTAGATTCTGTTAAAAAAGGCAAAAAAATAAAGCTTTTTTATAAAGGTTATTTTTTGGATGGCACCCTGGTAGATTATACCCCGCATAACTGGGCTTTTGAGTTTACTTATGGACAAGAGGGGCAATTAATAGAGGGTTTACAACTTGCCCTATATAAACTGAAAAAAGGTGAAAAAGCAAAAATTATATTACCTTCGCACCTCGCTTTTGGAAGTGAGGGTAGTAGCAACGGAGCTATACCGCCTTACACCCCATTAGTGTACCAAGTAGAAATAGCAGACATAAAATAAAAATGAAAAAAACAATTTTAATTACAACAGCAGCACTATTTTCGTTAGTTGCTTGCACAAGCAGCAAACATCCTGGTTACGAAGAAATATCAGGTTCATATTTTAAAACAGATAAAAAAGGCGATGAAAGCAAAACCTTAAATAAAGGCGATGTGGTTTTTATGTCGCATACTATGACTACCGAAAAAGATTCGTTGCTGTTTAATTATCAAACTATGTTACGCCCTGGTCAGCCTTACGCTATGCGTTTAGATTTACCAAAATATAAAGGCGATATGTTTGAGATGATTTTAAAAATGCATCCGGGCGATAGTGCATCATTTATGTTACGTATCGACTCTATGTTTCAACGATATTATCATCAACCGATTCCTAAATTTTTAGATTCTACCGGGTTCATCGTTTATCACGTAAGAATTGATAGCGTTTACTCTTCTCAAAAAGTAGATGAAATTGAAAAGAAACAAAAAGCGGCGCAAGAAGCCTTTTTAGGAAAAGCAAAAACATCTGAAGATAGCTTGCTAAAAAAATATTTAGCTGACAATAAAATTACTGAAAAACCTACAGCAAGTGGTTTATATATTGTTGTAAAGCAAAAAGGCAAAGGCGAAAAAGTTAAAAAAGGAGACAATGCAGAGGTTAATTACAAAGGCATGTTTACTAACGGTCAAGTATTTGATTCATCTGAAAAACATGATAAAGCATTTAGCTTTCCTGTAGGCATGCAGCAAGTAATTGCGGCTTGGGATGAAGCTTTACAAACTATGTCGGTGGGTACAAAAGCATTAATTATTTCCCCTTCGGCTTTAGCTTATGGCCCTAATGGTTCAGGCCCTATACCGCCATACGCTCCTTTGGTTTTCGAAATTGAAGTACTAAAAGTAACCCCTGCTCAAAAATAAAATCCAACTATTATCGTTAAACTCAGATGAAAAAAATAATAACATTTGCTTTAATATTTGCTTCGCTGATTGCATCGGCTCAAAAAAAACATAAACAAAAACTTTCTAAAATGGATCAAGATTTTTTAAAAACACAAGCTGACGGTTTATATTTAAAAATGAACACTAATCGTGGCGATATTTATTTGCAATTAGAATTTGAAAAAACCCCTATGACAACTGCAAATTTTGTTGGTTTAGCAGAAGGATCAATTAAAAATAGCGCAAAAGCTGAGGGAGTTCCATTTTACGATGGATTAAAATTTCATCGTGTTATTCCTAATTTTATGGTACAAGGAGGAGATCCTCAAGGAACAGGTCAGGGCGGCCCGGGTTATAAATTTCCTGATGAGTTTGATACAACATTAAAACATACTGGTCCGGGAGTTTTATCTATGGCAAATGCAGGCCCTGCTACAAATGGCAGTCAGTTTTTTATTACGCACGTTGAAACGTCTTGGTTAAATGGCAAGCATACTGTGTTTGGTCATGTCGTACAAGGACAAGAGGTGGTTAATGCTATACAACAAAACGATACATTAAAAACAGTAACCGTCCTTCGTAAAGGAAAAAAAGCCGAAGCGTTTGATGCTGCTAAAGTATTTGAATTTGAAAAAGGAAATGTATCTAAAAAGGCTGAAGAAAAAGCTAAAGCCGCACAAGCAACTATGGATAAAGTGTTAAATGAAAAATATGCTAACGCAAAAACTACGGCGAGTGGTTTACGTTATATTGTAGAGAAAGAAGGAACAGGTGCATCGCCTTTAGCAACAAACCAAGTAACCGTACATTATATCGGTACTTTGTTAGATGGTAAAAAGTTTGACAGCTCTGTTGATAGAGGTCAACCGGCTACTTTTCCTTTAAACCAAGTAATTAAAGGGTGGACAGAAGGTTTGCAGTTAATGAAAGTTGGTGGTAAAACTAAATTTATCATTCCGCCTACATTGGGTTATGGCGAACAAGGTGCGGGTGGGGTTATTCCACCAAATGCATGGCTAATTTTTGATGTAGAATTGTTGGACGTAAAATAATGCTTCGTTGCATTAGCATATCAACAGTACTATTTTCTTATTTAATTTTATTTACTTCTTGTAAAAAACAGAACGATTGCGATTGTATAAAATCTCGTGGTGCACCTGTAAATGAAACTCGTGTTATAACTACGCCATTTAATGCGCTTCAATCATTTGACAAAATAGAGGTCTATTATATACAGGACACTACAACAACTACCTGCACGGTAAAAGTTTCTACAGGTAAAAATTTAATGTCGAACATTTCTACAGAGGTTAGCAATGGCGTACTTCAAATAAAAAACCTTAACAAATGTAATTTTGTAAGAGGTAATAATGATGTAACTGTATACGTAACCGCACCGCATGTGTATTATTTTGTACAAGATGGTGTGGGGAACATTTATAGCGGAAACACCATCACACAAGATTCGGTGGGGTATAATGTAAATAACTCTGGCGATATCCATTTAAATTTAAATGTGCAATGGGTTCACGGTCGTTTGTACGGGGTGGGGGATGTTTATTTAAATGGAATTGGTAGATATCATTTAGTAAATGCAGAAGGCGAGTGTTTTATTAATGCACAAAATTTACAAACCTTTTATTCTTACGTGGTTTATAAATCTACAGGCGAGGCTAGGATAAATGTATCAAGCCAATTAGACGCTGAGATTGATTATACTGGTAATTTATATTATAGTGGTAGTGTTAGTAAAATCAATAGAGTAGGTAAGGGTAGTGGTCAACTAATAAAAAATTAATGAAACATTTAGCAAGTAATTTTATTACTCTTTGCTTTTTACTAAATGGCTTTTTCGCTTTTTCTCAAAACGACGCAAAAAACCTAAAAACCGATTCTACAGAAGAATATGTAAACACAAACCAATTGCGCTACGAAGATTGGGTTTATGTGCCTAATATTAAAAGTGTATTGTTGCACGAAAGCTCTTTTATTCTATCATCTCCTATAATTGATTTTGATGGAGGACAGCAGGTCACTCTTACTTTCGATGATTTAGATGGTGATAGCAAAAGCTATTATTATACATTGGTACATTGCGATGCATATTGGAAACCATCTGATTTAATGCAGCAGGAGTATCTTACTAATTATTTTGAAGAGCCCATCCAAACCTATACTTTTTCGGGAGGAACCACACAAAAATATACGCATTACACATGGAGTTTTCCTAACAACAATATGCGCATTAGTAAAACAGGTAATTATCTTTTAAAAGTATATGTAAACGGCACAAAAGATAAGCCTGTACTTACACGCCGATTAATGGTGTACTCAAGCAAAGTGGCTATTAAAGCGAGCATACATCAGGCGGCTGGTGCAGATGATTATATGAATAAACAGGAAGTTGATTTTAGTATTTTAAATCCTAACTATAATATCCCTCAACTTGCCGATTTAAAAATTATTATACAACAAAATAACCGTTGGGATAATGCAATTTATGGCTTGCAACCACTATATCTTAAACCCAGTGAGTTGAGTTATGATTATGATGATGGTAGCAACATTTTTGATGGGGGTAATGAGTATAGGCCTGCTGTTTTTAAAAACTTTAAATTTGTAACAGCAAATACAGATAAAATGTATCGCGATTCTACTCATAGTTGGCATGTAACTTTGTTGTCAGATGAAGTAAAAACATTTAAACGCTATTATCAAACGCAGGACATTAACGGTAGGTTTTTAATTACGGTAGAAGAACGTGATAGTTCGTTAATTGATATATCTGCTGAATAT
>DATHOW010000021.1:0-13803 GCA_035484495.1 Bacteroidia bacterium
CCAGGTAGAATTTGCACCAAACACCATTAATCGCTTTGGTATAACCTACGCCATTAAGCATTTTTCTACTACGTTTTTAGTTAGCAACACCTCTAAATCTTTTGCCGATGCTAATAACACTATTTATAGTGCCGATGCCACGGTTGGTTTAATTCCGGCTTATCAGGTTATGGATTGGAGTGCGTCCGTAAAAATTAAAAACTACAATATAAAGCTTGGTGTAAACAACCTTGCTGATAAAAGATATTTTACTTTACGCACCGACGAGTATCCTGGGCCCGGCATTATACCATCCATTGCCCGAAGTTTTTATATAGGTTTTGGTGCTAAGTTTTAATTAGTCGATTTGTTTTTTTTAGTAACAAAAGCATATAATACAAAAAGCACTAGCGTGTAGCCCCACACTTCACCACGCGCAGGCACTATATCGCTTAATATGTAACAGTGCAGAAAAAAAGAAACAGCTACAATAGCAAGTACGGCACAAGTAATTATTTTATCATTCCTATTAAGCTTCAGTTTAGAAAAGTTAGTATCTATAAAAAACAAAAAAGTTAGCAAAGCAAACAAACGCAAAACAAGTAATTTATACTGCATAACAGGTAAAGCAAATGTGTGTACGGTATTTTTTATTGATTGAGGTAAGGTAAAATTAGGTAAGCCATTCATGCGACTTTCATAGCCCCCCGAAAAAGTATTTATTGAAAGTGAGGCTACAATAATAAGTACTGTCATTATCATATTCGTTTTACTTACTTTTAGTTGGGGATAATAAATTTTTTGTAAGAAAAATAAACCAACAACCGATAAAACACAACAGCTTGCATTTACTTCATTCAACCCGCCAATGGCAGCCGCAAGTAAAAAGATTGTTATTGTTTTAAAAACTGATTTGTTTTCTTGCAACAATAACGAAAACAATAAAACACAAAATATAACACTAAGTAAATGGTTATTGGCAGAACTAACCCACGCCCAAATTTCTTGCCTGCCAACAAACAATAAAAAATATAGCGTAGCTGTAAAAACAAATGCAAATAACATAGATTTAAAAACAGAAACCTCTTGACTAAGAAATGTTTTCAAATACACTTTATGCAACACACTTACAGCCGCTACAAACAACAGCATCATACCCGTAACATAAAAAGCATAGTGCGTATAATTATTCTTTAAAAAATGAAATCCAACAGCGGTAATAATATGGCTAAACCACCTGCCGTTTATGTTGGAGAAAAAAAGTTTAGCGGCATCAACGGCGCCCATTTTACTCACATACTCGTCATTAAAACTATCATCAATGTTAGCTATATAATGCAGGGCATCATAAAAAAAGAAACATAAAAAACCCGCAACCATAGCCGCGGGTAAAAAATATTTAAATAGTTTTTGTTTCATTAAAAATTAATCGGCAAATAAAGGATACTTACTCATCATCGTATTTATTTTTGCTTTTGTTTTAGCCAATTCTTTTGGGTTGTCTTTGTTTTTTAAAACATGGTCAACTAATTGAACAACTTTTATACAATCTTTTTCTTTTAACCCACGAGATGTAATTGCCGGCGAGCCTATACGGATACCCGATGTAACAAACGGAGATTTATCATCAAACGGAACCATGTTTTTATTTACGGTTATATCTGCTAAACCTAAAGCGTTTTCAGCATCTTTACCGGTAAGGTTTTTACTACGCAAATCAATTAGCATACAGTGGTTGTCTGTTCCACCCGAAACAATTTTATATCCTAAGTCAACAAATGTTTTTGCCATAGCCTGTGCGTTTTTTACAACCTGTACACAGTAGTGCATGTACTCGTCCGTTAAAGCTTCGCCATAAGCAATTGCTTTTGACGCAATAACGTGTTCAAGCGGGCCACCTTGTGTGCCGGGAAACACAGCCGAGTCTAAAATTGCACTCATCATTTTTGTTTCTCCTTTAGGTGTTTTTTCACCCCAAGGGTTTGGGAAATCTTTGCCAATCATAATCATACCGCCCCTTGGGCCACGCAATGTTTTGTGTGTTGTTGTGGTAACAATATGACAATGTGGTAATGGGTCATTTAATAAACCACGTGCAATTAAACCCGACGGATGAGAAATATCAGCTAACAATAGCGCACCAACTTCATCGGCAATTTTACGTAATGTGATATAGTCCCAATCGCGACTATAAGCCGATGCGCCACAAATAATCATTTTTGGTTTTTCAGCAATTGCAGTTTTTCTAACTATATCATAATTTACCTGTCCGGTTTTTTCGTCTACTCCATAAAAAGTAGCGCGGTATAATTTTCCGCTAAAGTTTACAGGAGAGCCATGCGTTAAGTGCCCGCCATGCGAAAGATTAAAACCTAAAATAGTATCGCCGGGTTTTAAGCAACCTAGCATAACAGCCGCATTAGCTTGCGCACCCGAGTGTGGTTGTACGTTTGCCCATACAGCACCAAACAATTCTTTTGCTCTATCAATAGCAATTTGTTCAACTTCATCAACCACCTCACAACCACCGTAATAACGTTTGTGTGGTAAACCCTCGGCATACTTATTAGTAAGTACCGAGCCCATTGCTTTCATCACATCATTACTTACATAGTTTTCAGAAGCAATTAGTTCTATGCCACGTGTTTGACGGTCTTGCTCTTTTTTAATTAAAGAAAAAATTTTCGAATCTTTTTTCATATATGGTTTATTGTTGGTTGATATTAGTTTGTTTGTAAAGATACGCTGTTGGAATTAAAATCATACATGCCACCGGAGATTCTAGCAAGCCCATAAATAAACGACTAAGTGTATATCCCTTATATACATCTCCTAAAGCCCAGCCTGCCACAAAAAAAATTCCTGCCAGTAAAAATAAGGAAAGATACAGTACACTTAACCACTTGATAATTTTTTTTTCGTTAAAAATAGATAGTAAAAGCTGCTTTTGCGCAAACCAATATATAAGCGCAAAAAGCGGTGTAATAAACCATTTAGCGATATAAATTGTTTTGTAGGAAAAGTTGCTTAAAAAAGATACGTACCAAACCACCGGATGGATTTCGTTATACCACTTGTTATATAACACACTATTAACATTTACAAAAATATTTTCCCTAAAAAAACCAAGTGCCATCAACAACAATATAAGCAGGGTTATTTTAATTTTTCTGTTCATGTGCCCTACTTTCCTTTAATGCTAATTTCACCCACCACATCCACAGCAAAAAAATAATGCTATAAACCAAAATAGTAAAAGTATATGTGTGGTTAAACTCTAAATACTGTGGTGCAGCATAGTTAATAGCTGCTAAACCAATAACACGCAAAACATTTGCAAAGTGTATAATAATTATACCTAATGGGATAAACCACAACTTCTTTTTTACACTGCCCGGAAAAGCAATTACAAACAAAGCAAAAAACATAAACAGGGTTAATGCGTTGCACGGGCTACCAATCCAAATAGGATGAGAGCCATCAACGCCAATAAGCTGCATGTCCCTATCTTCTGTTTTTTGATAAACAGTTAAACCAAAAAGCTTTAATATAAAAACCGCATTGGCTATAATTAAGCTTATTAATTTCTCGTCTATTAATGTATTAGGTTTAATAAAAAACTCATACAACAAATACCAGCTTAAATAAAGTATAAAAGCAAAAGCAAAAAAACGGGTTGTTTTATTTTTAAAATCTATAACAGCCATTTTTTAATCCTCGTCTTTTTGCCCTGTTAGTTGTTTAAGTTTCTTCACAAATAAATCTTTTTTAGTTGGGCTACAAACGTTAAACTGATACGATGGACCCTTATCTACTTTTTGTTTTTTATCTTTCACATCTTTTACCTCTGTATTAAAAGCTTGATTGCTAGATACTACACTCATTACACCTTTAAAATAATTAAAATAGTACCAATTGCTTTCGTCTAGTTGAAAATACATATCTAACATATCGCCGGCTTTTTGTTTTTTAATTTGAATGTAGCCTGCCACTTCCCTGTAAATTTCATTTTTAAATAGGTTGGCAACCCCAATAGTTCCGTTAGATATAAATGATTTTGTTTTTTTATTATAGGTCATTTGCACATTACCCAAGAAAATAGATTTCTCTAATTCATCTGGGAATTTTTTATAATTACCATATAAGTTTAATTCGGATAAAGCTTTATCTCCACGCTCTTTACCCAAAATTTCAGCAAGTCCTTTTTCAAATGTTTTTCTTCCAAAATCAAGCGGAGTAAGCATAGTACTATACGTTCCAAAATCGGTTGCCATTTTTTTCATAGCGCTCTTATCAAAGAAAAATTCAACCGCCATTATTAAATCAAAACGCGTGCTATCATTAATGGTGTTGTGGGTTGCATTACCGGCTGCGGTAACTTTTACTTGTCCAAAATCTGCTCCTATGTCAAGTTTTCCTTCGCCATACACTAAACAATTAGTTGTACCCAGGCTTAAATAATTTCCTGGTAAAGAGTTCTCAATTAATTTTTCTTTCGATGAAATTTGATACTCTTTTGCTTCTTTATCAAAACCTAAAAAGCCGTCGGCAACCAAAACATCTTTATCGTTTTTACTTATGCTGCTCGGAGATAAAAAGGCTGAGTAAACCATATTTGTATCGGGCGAATAAATAATGCCACAAGCCACTGAAACCCCATTTACATCTTTTGGATCTTTTGGAATAGGGATTAAAATTTCTTTCGGGTTTATTTCTCCTTCAAATTTTAAATACGATTTACCTAAACGACAACTATGTAATATACGCGTACCGCCATCATAATATAAAAACTGATTGGTTGCTTTTAAATATACTTTGCCGGCATAACTAAAATAATCGTTAAACTTAAAGTTATCTTTTTCAGGAATATCGCCTTCTGAAATTGTTTGCCCGGATGTATCGGGTTGTATTTTAGCGAAATGTATGTTGTACGGTTTTTCGTTTTCATCCAAATAAGTATAATCTCCTTGGGCAAGATAATGTTTACGACCATTAATAAAGGCCGTAACGTTACGTATAGTGTGATATTTAGTTACTGAGTTGGCAATAATTACGGCGTTTTTAAGCGTATCAATTACAGCGTTTTTACGAATAATTACTTTACCGCTATCCGGAAAAATACTCATATCAGCTACGTTAATAAACGGTACGTTTATACAATTAATAATATACCTGCGTAAATTATATTTCGCAGCAGGCGCATAAAAACGAAGCGAGTCTTGTTGCGGATGAACAGAAATAAATTCGGGGGCATCAAGTTGTAAATCGGTGGGTTGGTTCGAATCGATTTTCTTTTGATCATCACCAAGCTGAATAGTTTCGCTATCCATAAACCATTTAAACCTATCCATATAACTTATGTAGTTGTTTTTCGGAAAACGAACTATAGAGCCTTTTCCGTTGGTAACAAACATCCCTGTGCGTTTTTCAAAATCAATAGTAGCGTTTACGTTATCGGTTGTAAACGTAAACCCTTCTTCATCAAATGCTTTTAAATGGAAATCAGCCGTGTCAGAAAAAAACTTCTTTTCTTTAAATTGAATTTTTTGGGAAATTAAATCTGCTCGCTGAAAATCTACCTTACCACGACCATATAATTCTTTCGGAGATAAATCATATCTGCCTCTAAATTCTGCTTGCTTATTATATGTTGTAAAAGGTGTTTCGGTATCAAAGGCGTTCATCAAATCTTTATAGGGTGTCCAGTGTATATAAATTTTATCGCCATGCGCTTGCGGAAATTCATCAGGAGTTGCTTGTTCTTTTATATCAAAGGTTTGTGCAATTCCATTTAAAGAATCGGGAAAGAAAATAAAATCGCTTCCTTTACTTAAAGAAGAACTAAAAGTAATATCTCCACCACCACGTAAACCTCTGTTGCTTAAACGAATTTCGTTTTCAAATTTCCCTTTACCGCCATACACTTGATATCCGCCCGGAGGGGTTTTACGTATAAAGCCCAACGAATAATCTTTTTGTAGAGACAGCGTGTCTCTAAATACCGGAAATATGCCCGACGACGTAAACTCTCCTTGAAACTTTAAAGATGCATTATTAAAGTTATCTAAACTATCAATTGTGTAAGGGTCTAGCTTAAAGAAAAACTTATCTCTACCATAAACACCACGCTGAATTGATCGTCTTTCGTAAAACGCATACGAATCTTTAAAGCTTTTAAATATAGGGTATTGCGGTGTGTTTATTCTACCCGAGTGGTTTTTGGGATTATCAACATCTAACTCTCCCGAAATATTTTCAATAACTGTTTGTACACGCTTAAACGGAATGCTTCCATCGGGCTCGGGTTCTAGGGCTGTTACATAAATGCGTAAAGAATCTACTTGTTTTAAGTTTACTTTATTCAAATCGTAATCGTATGAAAATTCTTTTCCGTGAAACTCAAATTTACCTGAGGCAACAATGCCGCTAAAATTAAAACTACGGCCTTTTTTAATTACGATTTCGCCTCCTTTTGGAAACACAAAAACTTTTTGCGTATCGCTCAACAAAATTTGCTTTACACCATGCACACGCATATCAAAATTATTGTTAAGTAAATTGATAGATGCATTGGTTTGCCCCGGCAATGTTGAATGAAAGGTTAGTACATCATAATCAACTAATTTTTTATTTGCCTTTATGTACGTAAATAGTTTGTCTTTTATAATAACTTGGTCGTTTTGCGGATTATAATCAACCAAGCCAAAACTTGCAATTTTAATTAAAACCGGCCTTAAATCAACCGCCAACCATTTCATGTATTTAGCCAAATCAACGGCTGTAAACGTGTTTTGTTTGCCATTTTGTTCATAATACTGGTTTATTTTCACAACCGGGTTTACTTCTGATACTTCTCCTTTTAAAGCATCAAACCTTTCGGCGGTAAAAAAGTTTTGCGATTCAAAATAGGCCTGTCCTTGCAGGTTTGCAGCCAAAAAACCTAAGTCTATTTTTGGCGAATCTATTTTCCAAACCAACTCTTCAAAATACATATCTAATTTATGATACGAATTATTGAATGGTGTTTTTTGAATTCCCTGCTCATTACGAATTAAGGATACTTTACGTTGATCAGCTAAGTATTTAAAATCACAAGCAGGGTGTGTGATGGAGTCTTTATCTAAATAAAATTTTATCTCTGCATTATCTGAAGTAATTTTATCGGTCGACATAATAAAGTTACGTGCCGAAACCTGCAAAAAGCGCTGGTTGTTTCGTTTAATAATAACTTTTGCCGGATTGGTTACATCGCCGCTACCTACAAACTGAGCGCCACGCATAGAAAAACCACCGTCATAAAAAACATCTTTAATTACACTTTTTATTTCTAAGCGTTTAGTATAAGTATCAAAACGAGGATAGGTGGGTTTACCATTTTCACTAATAATTTTATCGCTTAATTTTCCTAGTTGTGGTTTATCAAAATACTGTGAGTTATGAAACACAGCCGAATCGGTTGTGTACGCTCCCGATTTACAATCTATATTGTATCTTTTTACATCGGCATAAACATCGGCACCAAGCCCGGTTCGTTTCCAGCTAACTACGCCACCCTTACCATAAAACCTACCCGATGTTGGATAATATGTTCCGCTCGTGTTTTCAATGTTTATTGAGTCGTTACGTAAGTTACTGCCCGATAAAGTAACATTGGTAAAAACTAGTTTTGGTATGCTATCATAATCAAACTTATAGTTACTTCCATTGGTGTACCACTGACAACTGGTTGTTTTGTAAAACATACCACTTTCAAAAATATTGTCGCTCATTTCTAAAAAATCACTAAATGGTCTGGGGCTTTTATTTTTAGTAATTATTTTATCCAACAAGGCCTGCCATTCAACAAAAACAGAAGTAGCTTGTTTTGAGTTGATAAAGTTGGCAACCGCAATTAAATAATTTTGAAAATATGGGTAGGGTTTTAACTTTTTATCCAACATTTTATTACTGGTAGCATATACGTAATCTTTATAAAAGCTGGTGTAAGCGGGGGTTTTCCAAAACTTACCAAGGTTTTCTATAAATGCGGCCGCGTCATCCTTATTAGCCGAATTATCTTGGAAATATGTATTAAGTTCTTTAATAAACTTAACCGAGTCGGCAGAGAATGCCGTAGTTTTTTGCGAGAAGGCGTGTAATGAAAGAAAAGAAATTATGATTAGGAGCAAAAAACGTTTCATCATATTATATAAGTTTATTTGCGCCTAAATTAGCATCAATTTGCTTTGTAATAAGTAGGCAAAGGTTAATCTTTTAAAAAAGCTATAAACAAAAAACCCGACTCATAGGAATCGGGTTTAAATTTGTTTTGATAAGCTTCACTAGAACAAAATACCCACGTTTACTTGAATTCCGTTAGTTTTAAAGTTTTGTGCCGCATAAACAAACGCACTTTGGTTGTTTGCGTTTACAGTTGTGCCCGTGGTGTTATATACCGAAGTTGTTTTTACAGTTGATATAAACGAGTTTACATAGTTTACACTTAAAAATATAGATGTGCTGCCCGATAAACGATATTCAGCTCCACCACCAACATTTAAGCCAACACGTACCGGGTTACAGTCTTTATATATACTTAAACCTTTGTATGTATTAGCGGTTATTGTTGGAAAACCATTAGAGGCAACACTAAAATCATTTGTAATATCATTGGCTTTAGCGCTTACCAAAACACCTACATTGGCACCAAAATCAACAAAATATTTAAATCCGCTAATTTCTTTGGTTTTCATTTTTAAAATTAAAGGAATAGTAACATAAGTTGTGTGTATTTGGCGAGATGCCAAAAGATGCGCTGTAGTTTGACCATTTCTATACACCGAATCAGAAGGACTTGTGCCTTTAATTTCAACCAAAGCGGGGGTTTTATCTAAATAATACCCCGTATAGTACAGATTAGTTGGGTTAAAATTTAAAAAACTAGGTACAGTATATTTTACTTTACCACCATCAAAATCGCCACCAACACCGGTTTGAAAAGAAACCACATCAGTAATTCTAAACTCCATGTTTAACCCAAAACCAGCACCAAAAATAGCACCGCCTTTTGCGTAGTTATTGTTAGTTGGCATACTATACCAGGTTGGGGTAGCCCTGCCAAACACACCAAAACGTACCGATTTGCTGTCGTCTTGTGCCAACAAAACTGACGATGTAAAACTAATTGCAATAAATGTGTAAAGTAATTTTTTCATGCTGATTATTTTTTGAATTTTGTAACGCAAAGATATAACTTTTAACAAATGAAACAAGGCACAAGATTAGGCGCATTATTATTGGTTTTTTGGGTTGTTGTTTTTTCATCATGCAGCCATAACAGATTGAAAGATGTAGATGTATCTAACATACAAATTGCGCCGGTAAAAATTCTGCGATTAGACCAAGACATTTTTTTTATCAAACCCGATTCATTTGAGACCTCCGCTAATAAAATGAAAGTAAAATATGGCAACTTTTACAACAGTTTTATTTTTAATGTAATTAATCATGGTGAAGAACATGATTCGGTTTACAAAGCGCTTAAGTTTTTTGTGCAAGACAAGGATATGAAAGAGGTGTTTAACCAAACCCAAACAATTTTTACAACTCAAGAAATTAGCGATATTGAAAATCGACTAGCCGATGGATTTAAGCATTTAAAATATCACCTGCCGCAAACTGCTTTACCAAAACAATACGTAAGTTTTATTTCAGGTTTTAATTGCAATGTTTCTACTATTGATAGCACAATGGGTATAAGTTTAGAAGCCTACTTGGGTTCGCAAAACAAATTTTACCAAATGCTGCAATTACCAAAATATAAAACACGTTGTATGAACAAAGACTATGTTGTTGCCGATGCCGTTAGAGGTTGGCTTATACATTGTTATGATAAGAATGAGCAATTAAACAACCTGCTTAACCATATGATGTTTTATGGTAAATTGTATTACGCCTTAGATGCCGCTTTACCAAATGTGGAAGATTCCATAAAAATACAGTACTCAACCACACACATGCAATATTGTAAAACCTTTAAAAAGAATTTATGGGCTTATTTCACCGCGAATAATCGACTATATAATAACGATTTAAAAGAGCTAGCTCCTTTTGTTTCCGACGGACCTTTCACCTCCGAAATAAGTAAAGATTGTCCGCCACGCATTGCCGCCTATGTAGGCTGGCAAGTGGTTAGGGCCTATATGGATAAAAACCCTAAAGTAACTGTAGAACAATTAATGAACACCGACGCGCAACTAATTTTATCAAAATCAAAATATAAACCATAGCATGAAACAAACCGAAATAACCTTTAAAGTAACTTTAGACGAAAATAACCTTCCGGTAAATATAGAATGGCAAGCACCCGATGCTAATCAAGCCAGTAAATGCAAAAGCATGATGATTGCCCTGTGGGATGAAAAAGAAAACAACACCCTGCGCATTGATTTGTGGACAAAAGATATGATGGTAGATGAAATGAAAAAGTTTTACATTCAAAATATTTTAACCTTAACTGATACTTTTCAAAAAGCTACAGCCGATGATGAAACAGCTGCTTTGGTAAAAGACTTTTTTAGCGAGGTTGGCAAAAGAATTGGTGTATTAGGATAAGTTGGTATACTTTAGGATACCGATTTACAGAAGTATATCAACATTTGTTATATGATTTGTTTGTGTAGGTTTGCTTCATAAACAAACTCGAAAATGAAAAAGAATAAAATTATTTATTGGATAACAACCGGCCTTGTAGGGTTAATGATGATCTTTAGTGGGTCTCAATATTTTTTGAACCCTAAGGTAGTAGAAGGTTTTACTCACTTTGGCTTTCCTGATTATTTTAGAATTGAACTTGGTATAGCCAAACTAATTGGTGCATTAGTCTTGCTCATTCCTCAAATTCCAACTCGAGTTAAAGAATGGGCTTATGCAGGTTTTGGTATTGTTTTTATATCAGCCTCAATAGCACACTATAATAGTGGAGATCCTATGGCTAATGTAATCAGTCCAATGGTGTTTTTAGCAATTCTTATTGTTTCAAACATTTACTTACATAAAGTAAAAACAGTTTAAACACTCACTACTTCTCTAACATCTTCCGGCATTAGGCGTTTTAGTAGGCCTTCTATGCCGGCTTTAAGTGTCATAGTACTGCTTGGGCAGCCCTGGCACGAGCCTTTCATTTGCACACTAACCACACCTTCGCGTAAGCCTGTAAACGCAATCATGCCTCCATCCTGCTCTACCGCCGGACGAATATAGGTTTCCAGTGCCTCAATAATTTTTGCTTCTACTTCGTTTTTTGGCGCAGCGTGTTCGGTAAAAACACTTTTGGTTTCTTTAAACGAATTGTCAACTGCAACTTCTTGTGCCGGCAATGCAATTACCACCGGATTTTTTTTATTTAAATATTCGCTGATAAATGTGCGCGTTTCTAATAAAATTTCATCCCAGGCTATAAAATCGTGTTTATTAATTGTGATGTAATTGCCCGAAATAAAAACCTGTTTAACAAAAGGGAATTCAAATAATTTTTGTGCCAAAGGGGCTTGTTTAGTTTCAGTAATATTATTGTACTGTGCTGTTGCACCTGCTTCTAACAACATCTTATTCGCCACAAACTTCATCGAAGATGGGTTTGGGGTCGATTCAGCATAAATCATATAAGGAATTTCGGGTGCGTCCATGGTTATAAAATTTCGTTTCTTTGTATCTACAAAGATACGCCACTTTTATTTTGGATTATGCAAAAAAAGTTTGATTTTTTAGTGATTGGCTCCGGTATTGCCGGATTGAGTTTTGCCCTTAAAGTGGCGCAACACGGCAAAGTGTTAATTATTACAAAAGCCAATGAAGACGAAACCAACACCAAATACGCCCAAGGGGGCATTGCAGCTGTTTGGGACGAGCATGATAATTTTGAAAAACACATAGAAGATACTTTTAACGCCGGGGCTAACTTGTGTGATGAAGAAGCTGTGCGAACGGTGGTTACACAAGCCCCGGCGCGCATTAAGGAGTTAATGGAATTAGGCACCTCTTTTGACAAAACATCTGAGGGGACTTTCGATTTGGCTAAAGAAGGCGGACATAGCGAACACCGTATACTACATTATAAAGATGCTACGGGTAAAGAAATTGAACGTGCTTTGCTCAAAAAAATTCACGAGCATAAAAACATAACCATTGTAAATCACTATTTCGCTATTGATATAATTACCCAACATCACTTGGGCGAATTGGTAACCTCTAAAACAAAAAACATTGCCTGTTATGGGGTATATGTGTTAAACATTCACACCCAAAAAATAGAAACTGTTTTAGCAAAAGTTACTTGCATGGCTACAGGAGGCGTAGGACAAGTATATGCAACTACCACCAACCCTTTAATTGCTACCGGAGATGGCATTGCTATGGTATATCGTGCTAAAGGACATGTGCAGGATATGGAGTTTGTACAGTTTCATCCAACATCACTATACAATCCGAGTGAGCAACCAAGTTTCTTGATTTCTGAAGCTGTGCGTGGTTTTGGAGCTGTTTTGCGAACTGCCGACGGAAAAGAGTTTATGCAGAAGTACGATAAACGCGCTTCGCTTGCACCACGTGATATTGTAGCTCGCGCTATTGACACCGAAATGAAAATTAGCGGTAATGAGCATGTGTTTTTAGATTGCAGGCATTTAGATAGAAAAGGCTTTATAGAGCATTTCCCAAACATCTACAACAAGTGCATGAGTTTGGATATAGACCCTTTTAAAGAAATGATTCCTGTTGTGCCTGCTGCCCACTATTTATGCGGAGGAATTATTGTAGATAAAAACTCACAATCAACCATACAAAATTTATATGCGGTTGGCGAGTGTGCACGCACGGGCTTACATGGTGCAAATCGTTTGGCCAGTAACTCATTGTTAGAAGCTGTGGTATACGCTCATAATGCCTCGCTTGACTCTGTAAAAAAAGTAGATGCTATTTCTTTTAAAGAAAATATTCCTGATTGGAATGCGGAAGGAACAGAGCATGCCGAAGAAATGATTTTAATTACACAAAGTTTAAAAGAAGTGCAGCAAATAATGAGCAACTATGTTGGCATTGTTCGTTCTGAACTGCGTTTAAAACGTGCCTTTGATAGATTAGAAATTATTTATAAAGAGAATGAGGCCTTGTATGAGCAAACCACTATTTCTCCTAAACTTTGCGAACTAAGAAACCTTATTTGCATTGGCTATCTTATAATTAAACACGCCATGCGTCGTAAAGAGAGTGTTGGTTTACACTATATGCTAAAATAAATTTGGTTACTTAAACCAAGACGAGTACATCAAATAATTATTCGCAATACGATTTACTTCGCCCTCTAACAGTTTTGCATCAATGTCTTTTACTTTTTTTGCCGGTACACCTGCATAAATAGTCCCTGCGGGTACATGGGTGTTTTCAGTCAGTACAGCGCCTGCACCAATAATGCAATTGCTTTCTATTACACAGTTATCCATTATTATAGCACCCATACCCACCAACACATTATCATGGATAGTACAACCGTGTACAATAGCATTGTGCCCTATAGATACATTATTACCCAGGTTCACTTTTGTTTTTTGATAGGTGCAATGTATAACCGCACCATCTTGTATGTTTACTTTGTTACCAATGCGTATGGAGTTTACATCGCCACGCACTACAGCATTAAACCATATGCTGCAATCGTTGCCCATCACCACATCACCTACCACAGTAGCATTTTCTGCTAAAAAACAATTGTCTCCAAATTTTGGCTCAATGCCATGTACCGCTTTTATTAATGCCATTATTTATTTTTTAAAATTTCCTTTAGGTTAG
>DATHOW010000022.1:0-7512 GCA_035484495.1 Bacteroidia bacterium
AATTAGGGCTAATGCCAGTAGAGCTTATAGTAAGTCTATAAAGTGAGCCTTGAGCAGGGTCTTGTGGATTTCCATCATTGACTAATGTAAATAAATATCTTACTCCTGATGTTGTCATCTTTGACACCGCCAATCCTATATTATAATCGAAAAGATGGTTTTGAGGATAGTTATATGCGTTAATTGCTGACCCAAATGCCGGTACTGAGGTTATGACTCCATTATTCCAAGAAATGGTTGAGTAGTATAATGCTCCTGAAGCTTGATATATTACATAAAACTTACCACAATTTTCTTGCCCGGGAACCGGAACAATTTCAAGCTCAGGACCCGGAGCACTTCCATTATTGGCTGAGCCTGCAAGCGACCCTACGGGGGTTGATGACCCTGGTTTAAATACTTGTAAATCCTTAACGTAAAACAACAAATTCCCATTAGAATCATAGGCACCATTTGTTGGACCAGAAGTTGTTATCGGTGCCCCAGCAATGGGAGTTACTACAGGGGCAGTTGGGTTCATGTTATAATTGTTGGGAGGGATTGCCCATTGTTCATTTTGACTTTTGATTTGCAAACAGCTGGCTGTTATAGCAAAACATACTAACGCTTTTTTTAAATTCATTTTGTTTATTTTTTTTGACGAATGTATAGCCTTAAAACAGCCTTAAATGAGGTTTTTTGTAAACGGTAGGTTTTTGGCAATAAACAGCATGTTTAACCAAATAAACAGTAAAACCAAAAATTAACAATATGCTAAATAGGTAATGAAAGTAAAATTTTAATGCTATTAGTTTATCTTGCTGCAAGGATATTAATCAGCGTTTGTCGTTTTTCGCGTGATACCGGTATTTGCACATTATCTATCATAATAATATAACCTCCTTCTGCCTTTATATATTTTTCTACATAATCGAGGTTTATAATAAAGCTTTTGTGTGGTCTAAAAAAATTAGGGTTAAGTATATTTTCGTAATCCTTAAGTAGTTTTGGCGAAGTAATTTTTTTATTACCTACTAAAAATATATGGGTATAGCTGGCATCCGATTCAAGTCGTATAATATTTCCTAATTCCACATATATAATTTCATTCAGGCTATTGATAGCAAGTTTTTTGCCGCTTGATAAATTATCTATCTTTTCGAGAAGATCTCCTATACTCAAATTAGATTTTTTGTTTTTTACGATTAAATCTAATTTAAGTATAGCTGCAACCAATTCATCCGCAACTACAGGTTTTAGTAAATAGTCAATAGTATTGTATTTGAAAGCTTTTATAGCATAGCTATTATATGCCGTAGTAAATATTACATGAAAAGAAAGATGTTTAATTTGCTCTAATAATTCAAACCCATTTAGTGTAGGCATTTCTATATCCAAAAAAACCAAATCAGGCTTTAGTTTTTCTATTAGCAATACAGCTTGCTCCGGAATTGTTTCACTAGCTATAATTTCAACCGTGGGGCAATTTTTCGAAATTAAATGTTGTAAGTATTTTATACCATTTGCTTCATCATCTATTATTATTGCTTTTAACATGCCTAAATTTGTATAAAATTAATTTTTTTAAGTATTTATATCAGCTACATTTTTCATTATCGGCAAATGTATAATCACTTTTGTTCCCAATCCTAAACCACCCTTATCAACCTTATCAGTTATAGTAAGGCTTAAATCCAGGCCAAGGTTTTTATTCATTAAATCTAATCGTTGTTGTATAAAGTTTATAGCTAACGATTTATCCTTTTCAAATTTTTTAGCCTCTTTTTTAAAATTTCTGCCCACGCCATTATCTTCTATAATACAAACCATCTTTTTTTCGTTTATCAATTCAAACTTTATGGATAATATTTTATCTCCTTGTTTAGGCAACAAACCATGCCAAATAGCGTTCTCTACAAAAGGCTGAATAAGAAAATGAGGGATAAATGTAATTTGGGCATCTATCTTTTTATCTACCTCAATGGTATATTTAAAAACATTACTAAACCGCAAAACTTCCATTTCTAAATAACGACTCAAAACATCTATTTCATCCGTCAAGCTAAGATTATCCTTAGTTGAATTTTCGAGTAATTTTCTAAGCAGCCTCGAAAAATTAGATAGATAAAACTCTGCCTTATCATTTTCATGTAACGAAATAAATTGCTGTATCGAGTTTATAGAGTTAAAAATAAAATGAGGATTCATCTGAGCTTTAATCATTTTAATCTCCATTTCATATAATTTGCTTTTTAAGGTATATTTTTCTTCTTCTCGTTTCAGCCTCCTCCTATAACTTGAAACAAGTATATATGATACAAGTATGATTGATAAACCAATAAGCACATACTTTATTACATTATCCCGTATAATAATAAAACGGTTTGGGTTAGGCACTTCATATAACGCTTTAATTTCTGTTTCATTTAAAACTCTATGAAATATTTGTATGTCATCTATAGTGCCTTGCGACCACCTGTCGTTTTTTTTACTGGCTGTATTTCCAACCACTACCGAGTCCGATTTTAAAAACATAGTTTCAAAACCCTTGGCATATTTTTGTTGCAGTTTTCCATTCACATAAAAAGCAAAATAATTATTATCGTAGGTAATGGCTAAATGGCTCCATTTATTAAAAACTACCTCATCGTTCGAACAAATAAATGTTTCTTTGGTTGAATCTTTGGTTGAGCAGGCTATATAGCGCTTATTATTGCAGTCATATACAATAGTATAAGCAATAATAAAATCATCTCCGGTATCATTTTTAGTTTCAATAAGGGGGTTTACATCATATCCTTTACCAGTATAAACTCTTCTATCTAGGTTTACCCATAAAGATATAGTACCGCTTTTGGGCTTTAAAAGAGGCGAAGTACCTAGGTTTAAATAACTGGCAGCATGTCCATGCAAGTATATAGCAGACTGTTTATTGCCAAATCTATCGTCCGTTAACGAAATGCCTTCAGGTTTAATCAATAACTTATTGTTTGCTTCCTTTATTTGATGCTCGTCAAAATTAAAGTTTAAGACATAATTGGTATCAGTTTGAGCAAACATGCGAATAGAAAATAATATAGTTACAAACAATGAAATAAATGGTTTTCTTATCAGAAAAAAATTTGGATTTTTTATTTGTTTGTTCATAAGGGTAAATATAAATCTTTATCCTATTCAAGTACTAATTGTTCATGCATAAAATTTTCTTGATTTTCAATTTGCGTTAGTAATCGAACCACTCTTTGAAAATGCTTGTTTTATGGGGCACATTTTGTGAAAAACCTTCTTCTGCGTTTCCACTAAATCCCCTAAAACACTTGTCTTTGCTCTAAAAAATAAAACCCAACTAACTTTCATTAGTTGGGTTTGTACATAAAAGTGGTGCCTCCAGGAATCGAACCAGGGACACAAGGATTTTCAGTCCTTTGCTCTACCATCTGAGCTAAGGCACCAGCTCTTTTGGGAGCGCAAACATAGCAATTTTATTTATCTGCATCAAATTTTTTTTTGTTAGTATTTATTCAATAACAAAATTACTAGCTAACCCCTTAAATCTCAGGCTATATATAGTTTTGCACTTATGAATCTTATAATTGATTTAGGCAACACGCAAACCAAAGTGGGTATTTTTTCTGGTAAAGAGCTACTCAAAAAATTGGTTTTCGATAAAAATACAGTCTTTGATGTAAAAAAAATACTCTCTGAGTTTCCCGAAATAAAAAACAGCATAGTAAGCTCGGTTGTCAATCATAATAAAGAAATTATAAACACATTACAAAACAAAACCCACTGCTTAAGCTTTGATTTAAACACACAATTATTTTTTAAAATTCTTTACAAAACCCCTGAAACATTAGGTAAAGATAGAATTGCAGCCGTTGCCGGAGCTGTTGCATTATATCCGCAAAAACCATTATTGGTAATAGATGCAGGTACTTGTATTAAATATAATTTTATTACAGCAAATGCCGAATTTATTGGAGGGGCTATATCTCCAGGCATTGATATGCGCTACAAAGCCTTAAGCACTTTTACCGATAGATTACCTCACTTACAGTTTGAACAGGGTTTTAATGAGGTTATCGGTATTTCAACCAAAAACTCTATTGTTAGTGGCGTACAACAGGGCGCTTTATTTGAAATAGAGGGTTATATAAAGCACTTTACAAATGAGTACAAAAATGGAATTGTTGTAGCTACGGGTGGCAACCTTTCTTTTTTGGTTGATGGCTTAAAAAATAGCATCTTTGCGGCGCCCGATTTAATTTTAAGCGGATTGAATGAGATTTTACTCTATCATCATAAAAACTAAACTTTTTTTAGCTGCATTTTTTGCACTGCTTTTTTCTTTTTCTACACTAGCGCAAACTTCCACATCATCTCCCTATTCTAGATTCGGCATTGGCAGAACAGAAAACACAGGATATGCTTCAAATACAGCTCTTGGAGGTTGTTATACGGCCTATCAAAACGACACTTTGATACCCTTATTTATTAACCAAGGTAACCCCGCCTCCTACTCTACTAATCGAATTACAACATTTGAAATTGGCGCACGAGCCAGCAATACAACTTTTACCAGCAATAGCGATGGGAGCGTAAAAAAAGTTAACTCAGGTTTTAATTATATTTCGTTAGCAGTTCCCATAAAACGTAATATGGGTTTAGCTTTTGGTTTGCTGCCTTTTTCTAACGTGGGGTATAATTCAACTACCTACACTAATGTAGATAGTATAGGTCAAATACAAAATAATTATCAGGGAAAAGGTGGAATTAACCAAGCTTTTCTTGGTTTTGCCATCAGGCCTTTCGAAAAAAGTTTACGTAGCTTCCAAAGATCAAATAATTACAAAGCACTTAGAGATAGTGGTGAATATAAAATTATAAGAAACAGAAGGTTTTGGTTACGCGCACTTTCTTCTTTATCATTTGGTACAAACGTTAACTTTTTATACGGTACTATTGATTATTATTCCTACGCTTATTATCCATACAATTATGGCACTGTTTTTAATACAAAACAGTATACCGAAACAATTGTGCATGATGCTTATTTTCAAGGTGGGGTGCAAATGGCATTTGATATAGATTCTATCCGTAAACATAATTTAAAACATAATTTAAAAATAATTTTAGGCTACTCCGTATCGATGCCTAAAAAGGTATCTGCAACTCAAACAGAAGTTGGTTACACGTTCTCATCTCAATCTAATGGAATTGAGCAGCCTTTTGATACGTTTGCTTACAAACCATCTTATAAAGGCTCTATCTACATACCACTTATGCATAGTGTAGGGCTTGGTTTTAAAAGCGGAGATAAACTTACCGTTTTGTTAGATGGTGGATTTCAACAATGGAGCAAGTACTCGTTTTTTGGCGACAACCAAAAATTACGCGATTTATATAAAGGCTCTATCGGAATTCAATATTTACCTAACCGTTCCGCCATTGGCGCTTCGGCTTATTTAAAACGAATAAATTACCGTATTGGTGCGCGTTACAATACAGGTTACTTAGTTTTAAATAACAAATCTATATCTGAGTATGCCTTTAGTGCGGGTGTTGGTTTACCTGCCGGTGGCGGCAAATTTAAACTGTTTACCATGCTAAATATTTCGGGGGAGTATGGTGTTTACGGCACCACACAAAATCAATTAATTCAAGAAAAATATTTCCGTTGTGTGTTAGGCTTAACCTTTAACGACAGATGGTTTATTAAAACTAGATACGATTAATGAGCTTATTAAAAAAAATAACGCAAGGGCACTTGCTTTTTTTTGCAGCTCTTTTTGTTTTATTCTCTTGCCAAAACGACACCAAAGAAATTGATGAAGTAACACAAAAAGAGGCGATTTTTCCGACAGAGCATGGAAAGATGGTTGAGATATTTTATACCGACTCTGGTTTGGTTAAGGTGCGACTTACGGCTCCTATTATGAACCATTACACTTATAATGTTAAAGAACATTATACCGAAATGCCCAAAGGGCTTTTTATAGAATTTTTTAACGAGCATAGCGAAATTAAAACTATGCTAAAGGCTAACTATGGCATACGCTATGAGGATACTAAAAAAACTGAAGTAAAATATAAAGTACAAGTAACCAATGTTAATGGTGAGGTTTTAAACACCGAACAGTTATTTTGGGACGAAGCAACCCAAAAAATTTATACTGAAGAATTTGTAAAAATTACCACAAAAAAAGAAGTGTTAACTGGCAAAGGCATGGTAGCTAATCAAGATTTTACCGATTGGGAAATTAATAATATAACCGGAACACATACTGCCGAATAATAAAGGAAAATAATTCTAATTTTACTACATGGATATTTTAAAGGAGTTTACTGAAGCAACAAAAAAAGCCCTTTCAGCATTATATACAACTAATTATACAGGAGAAATTTCTTTTCAAAAAACCAGAAAAGAATTTGATGGCGAAGTAACCTTAGTTACATTCCCTCTTTTAAAAACATCAGGCAAAAGCCCCGAAATTACAGGTACAGATATTGGCACTTATTTACAACAAAACACCAATCTAATAAAAGGGTTTAATGTGGTAAAAGGTTTTTTAAACCTAAGCGTGGCTGATAATGTATGGTTAACTTATTTTTCAGATATATTACCAAAGGATGCTTACGCAATTGAAAATCCTAATTCTTCCGGCCAATCAGTAATGATTGAGTATCCTTCTCCCAATACAAACAAGCCATTACACTTAGGGCACTTACGTAACATTTTTTTAGGCTCATCGTTAGCCGAAATTTTAAAAGCGCGTGGACACAAAGTCATTCACGCTTGTTTATATAATGATAGAGGTACCAACATATCTAAATCTATGTTGGCTTGGCAACTGTACGGAAACGGGGCAACACCTGAAAGAACAGGCAAAAAAGGCGATAAATTGGTGGGCGATTTTTATGTTCAATATTCAAACGCTTATAAAAACGAAATTACCGAATTAAAACAAAAAGGTTTAAGTGAAGAAGAAGCCGATAAGCAATCTTTATTAGCTAAACAAGTAAACGATTTAACGGTTGCCTGGGAAAACAATAATGCCGAAGTACGAAACCTTTGGAAAATCATGAACAGTTGGGTTTACAAAGGCTTTGATGTAACCTATAACATGCTTGGTATAAAAGCCGATAAAAATTATTACGAAAGCGATGTATATAATTTAGGCAAGCAAACGGTTTTAGAAGGGCTTGAAAAAGGCATTTTTTATCAAAAAGAAGATAGCTCGGTTTGGATTGATTTAACGGCCGATGGTTTAGACCATAAACTGGTGTTACGCAGCAATGGCACTAGCGTTTATATAACACAAGATATTGCAACAGCCAACGAAAAAGACAGAGATTTTAAAATCGATAAATCTATTTACGTAGTTGGTAATGAGCAAGATTATCATTTTAAAGTACTCTTCCTTATCCTTAAAAAATTGGGTAGAAAGTATGCCGATAATTTAAACCATCTTTCTTATGGCATGGTTGAGTTGCCAACCGGCAAAATGAAAAGCCGCGAGGGCACTGTAGTTG
>DATHOW010000023.1:0-5047 GCA_035484495.1 Bacteroidia bacterium
TATTTTATGTACGATAGTTCTAAAAAATTGCATCCTGAATATATCCGTCCGGATATAAACTACCTCCCTATTCCGTTAATGCAAATGAGTAACGATGCATTTACCGATCCACGTCAAAGACAATTATTTAAAAACATTATATACGTAGGTGCGTTAACCGCTTTACTTAATATTGAGTTTAGCGCCATTGAAGGATTATTAGCTGACCAATTTAAAGGAAAAGAAAAACTAATTGCACCAAACATTAAAGCCTTACAACTAGGAGTTGATTTTGTACATAAAAACTTTACATATCCTTTAAACTTTAGAGTTGAGAAAAGAGATTTACTGAAAGACTGGATTATGATGGAAGGCAATGCTGCCTGCGGACTTGGCGCTGTTTATGCTGGTGCTACGGTAGCCGCATGGTACCCAATCACCCCATCAACATCAGTAGTAGAAGCATTTAGTGAGTATGCCGCAGAAATGCGTGTAGATGAAAAAACAGGCAAAAATAATTTTGCCATTGTGCAGGCAGAAGATGAATTGGCTGCAATAGGCATGGTTATAGGTGCTAACTGGAATGGGGCTCGCTCGTTTACATCAACAAGTGGCCCGGGTGTTTCGTTAATGAATGAATTTTTAGGGCTAGCCTACTTTGCCGAAATTCCGCTTGTGTTAATTGATGTTCAGCGTACAGGCCCATCAACAGGGATGCCAACACGTACCCAACAATCAGATATTATGGAAGCAGCTTACGCTTCGCACGGAGATACCAAACATGTTTTATTGTTTCCTTCTACACCAAAAGAGTGTTTTGAAATGACAGCAGAAGCATTTGATTTATCTGAGCAATTACAAACACCTGTTATTATGATGACAGATTTGGATTTAGGAATGAATGACCACGTTTGTCCACCACTTGTATGGGATGATAAACGCGAGTATAAAAGAGGAAAAGTGTTGGATGCCGAAGCTCTAGAAAAAATTGCAAAATTTGGCCGTTACTTAGATGTGGATGGCGATGGCATTCCGTATCGTACATTGCCGGGCACACACCCAACTAAAGGATCTTATTTTACACGTGGTACATCGCGTGATGAGTATGCTGTATATACAGAAGATAGCGGAGCTTATCAGCGTAACATGGATAGGCTGATAAAAAAATGGCATACAGCCCAAAACATGGTGCCTGTACCACATCTTTATCAAGATAAAAACAAACATAAAAACGGGCTTATTTTCTTTGGTACATCAACCTACTCGTCTGAAGAGGCGATGGATATTTTAAAAGAAGAAGGGATTTTGTTTGACGCGCTACGTTTAAAATCTTTCCCTTTTAATCAAACCGTAGTAGATTTTATTGATCAACACGAAAAGGTTTTTGTGATTGAACAAAACCGCGACGGGCAATTAAAATCCTTATTGATGATAGAATTACAAGCTAATCCTCAAAAACTAATTTCAGTTTTAAATTATGATGGCATGCCTATTACTGCCGATAACATATTAAATCAAATTAAAAAGAGTTTATCACTTTCAACAGCAAAAGCCAACTAGCATATGACTTATATAAAACCAAAATTTCGTCATCCTGAGCTTCCAAAAAATAAACTAGGATATTCTGTAGATTACTACGAAGGAGCTCTTTCAACTCTTTGTGCAGGTTGTGGGCACGATTCTATTAGTGCAGCAGTTGTGCAAACTTGTTTTGAAATGAACATTGAACCACACCGTTTGGCAAAACTTTCGGGCATTGGTTGCTCATCAAAAACACCTGCTTATTTTTTAAGCAATTCGCATGGCTTTAATTCTGTACATGGTCGTATGCCATCGGTTGCTACCGGGGCAAACTTAGCTAATAAAGATTTAATTTATTTTGGTGTAAGTGGTGATGGAGATACTGCCTCAATTGGTATGGGGCAGTTTGTGCACGTTATACGCCGTAACCTGAACATGATTTATATTGTGATGAACAATGGTTGTTACGGTTTAACTAAAGGACAAGATTCTGCAACGGCAGATGAGGGTTCTAAAAACAAATCAGGTCACGTAAATTTATTTGAAGGCATCGACCTTTCTAGCTTAGCTATAGAATTAGGAGCAACCTTTGTGGCTCAAAGTTTTTCGGGAGATAAAACACAATTAATTCCTTTAATTAAAGCAGCTATTAAACACCCGGGCTTTGCGTTTATAAATGTTATTTCACCTTGTGTTACTTTTAATAATAATGTTGGTTCAACAAAATCGTATGACTATGTGCGTGAGCACATAGAGGCAACTGCCACTATTGATTTTGTACCTGAAGCGAAAGAAATAACTACCAACTATGATGAGGGAAGTTTGCAAAAGGTAAAAATGCACGACGGTTCATCAATTGCTTTGCATAAACTGGCAAAAGATTGGGACCCATTAGATAAAATTTCGGCTATGAATGCCATACAGCATGCTAAGCAAAAACACGAAATACTTACCGGGCTTTTATATATGAACCCGGAAACTGTTGAGTTACATCAATTACTAAACACAAGTGATAAGGCTTTAAATTCGCTTAAAAAGAATGAGCTTTGCCCGGGGTCTAAAGCCTTGGTTGATATAAACGCAGGTTTGCGTTAAAACCGAATTAACTTTTATCGGCGGTAGCTTCAGGTTTATTATATTTTGAAGGGCATTTCATCAAAATATCTTTTGCATGAAATTCTCCATTTTGCATTTTACCTGTAAGTACAAATTGTTCTGCGCGTTCAAAATCCTGAGGTTTGCTGGCATGTAAAATAACTTTACGTTCTTGTCCTGTATTATCTACCATATAAAAAGTAAATTCATCTGCATTAACTACCGGATTATATTCTGCCGGTTTCGCTTTATCATATTTGCCAACTACATGATATTCTGTATCAGGGTTTTCTGATGCTACTTTAAAATCAGCATAGGTGCTACCTCCCGAAAAAAACAAAGGGATTAAAGCACCTAAAGAAACTGCAATAATTACAATGATAACGATGTGTTGTTTTTTCATGATTTTATTTTTTATTAGAAAAACTATCTTCCAATTTTTTTAATTTTCTGTCTATTAAAACTAAGTATGTGGCTAGGCAGGCAAATACAACTGATAATACAAGCACTACTACATAAATTTTTCCATCGCTACGCATTGTATCAGCCATTTGTGGCTCGGCATTTTGAGTAAATGTAGTTGCTGTTAACAGTAGCAAAAGTGTTAGACTAATTAATTTTTTCATCGTTATCTAAATTGTATTGTAATTTTTTCATTCTGTTTAACACATTTAATAGCCAAACACTCATTAAAATCCACCCCATACAAGCCGGGTAAAAAACCAAACGCATATCATTATCCATATCGTATTTACCAAAAGCCGGGTTACCACCGTTACCCGGGTGTAACGAACTTGGTGCTAAACGAGGATAAATCATTATAAAAACAAACGTCATTATAAACGCAAAAATATTGTACACGGCTGATATACGAGCTTTGGTTTGCGAATCAGGAATTAAAGCTCGTAATAAATAATAAACAAAATAAACCAACATAGCTGCCATAACACCTTGCAGTTTTGGGTCTTCGGCTACCCAAGGTTTACCCCAAGTATAAGTTGCCCAAATTGAGCCTGTAATTAATCCGGGTAAGGCAAACATACCGCCCACATAAGCCGCACGAGATGATAACATATCATATTTAATGTTGTAGCCGTTTAAATAGCGTAAAGCAAAAAACCACGATACACCCATTTGTACCAGCATAGCAAACCACAATGGCACATGAAAATAAAGGTTACGAATGGTTTCATTTAAAATATTTAAATGAGGTACATTGCCCATAAAACCCATCGTTATAGAGTATAACACTAAGGCAATTGCAACTATTTTCCACCACCAATTTTTCATCAAATTATTCTTTCCAAAGATACCTAAATAAAAAAAGCGACAAAGTGATAATTATCACATCAATTAACATTAATCCACCTAAATATTTGTAGCTAACCGACCATTCTAGCCCATCGATAGCGTTTTTTGTTAAACGTAGAGACATTAACATAACCGGAATACAAACCGGCATGCTTAATAAACTCATAACCGAATAATTGTTGCCAGTTTTTGAGGCAATACAACTCATAAGTGTTAAAGCCCCCGCTAAGGCAGTACTACCAATTAACAACGTGAGTACAAATAATAGCAAATTTTGTACTGGATAGTTTATAAGCCAACTAAAGCACAAAACACTACAAATAGAAACTACCCAAAGCAAAAGAATATTGTAAATGATTTTAGCAACCACAAATTCAGTTGGATGGTAAAGCGTGTAATTATAAATGCCACGGGCTTTGCTTTCGGTAAAAAAGCTTTTAGACGCTGCATTAATGGCAGCAAAAAATAACACTATCCAAAATAAAGCACCCCAAACATCAGGCTTTATACCATTTTTAAAACTAAGAAAGCTAATAAATACAATGCTTAACACATACAGCAAAATACTGGCTAAAGAGGTTTTTTGCCTAAATTCTAAAAGGAACTCTTTTCGTAATAAAGCTATGACGTTAGATGTGTTCAAACAGAGTACAAAAATAGCTAAAGATTTAACGCTTTTTACACCTAATTATTGACTAATTTTACCCTATGAAAACAATATTAGCTATAACCCTTTTAGCCATGAGCGCATTTATAGGGACAGATTCAAAGTCTATCCACCAATTTAAAGTTAAAACCCTTGAGGGGCAAGATTTTGATTTTGCCAGTTTAAAAGGCAAAAAAATTATGGTTGTAAACACTGCCAGTAAATGTGGTTTTACACCTCAGTACAAAGAATTAGAGGAGGTTTATGAAAAATATAAAGACAAAAACTTTACCATTATAGGTTTTCCATGCAATGATTTTGCAAGCCAAGAACCCGGCACAAGTGCTGATATAAGAGAATTTTGCACTAAAAACTATGGGGTTACTTTCCCTATTATGGAAAAAATAACCATTAAAGATAGTCCCGTTTACACCTGGTTAAAAAGCAAAGATTTAAACGGTGTAGAAAACTCAAAAGTAAGCTGGAATTTTAATA
>DATHOW010000024.1:0-5920 GCA_035484495.1 Bacteroidia bacterium
AAACCCATAAAACTTAGTGCAGCAAAGGTTGTAGCTAGAAAGTAGTTTTTTATCATGTTTTGTGTTTATTTATTTTAAAGATAATACAATTTATTTTAAATAATCGCAATTTATTTTTGCAAGGGCGAAAAAAACGAAAGAGAGGCAAAAAAAGCCTCAGATTTATGCATTTGTAGAATTTTACATGACAGGTGTTGAATGACCGTGCGAAATTTTTTCAATGCGCACCAATATTTTTTGTGTATAGGTGTTTTGCGCTAACAAAACAAAGAGGGTGGTTTAATTTTGTATAGTGCAAGTATATGTACCGTGACTATATTGTACAGTAGAGGCGGCATCGGCATTGCATTTGCTTAGGGCGCTGCTAACGCTGGTGGCTGTTACGTTATCGTATTTGGTAGTGGTGAACCCGGGCCCGCCTGATGTACCCGGTGTGTTAACGGCGCAGGTACAATTGTATGTTTTTTTACATGCTGTAGATAAAGTTGCTATTATTAGTAAGGGTAGATAAACTTTTTTCATGTTGGGTTTTATTGCTCTTCAAATTTACTAAAATTATAAAATGTTTTTTATTTGACTAAAGGAAACGGAGTACTGTTAGGGATTGATTTAGTTTATTTACTTTCTAAGTATTTTAAATATTTAATAGCTTCTGCACTAAACATGGTAGGTTTTCTTTTATCCTGTTTTGCAGCTTGGTTGTATAAATAAAAAATATTGAAAGGGTTATCGCAGTTTTCAATTAATCCTTGCATGTATCCATTTTGTTTAATGATATCTGCCATATAGAAACCCGGAAGATGTCCACTAAAATATTTAGTTATTTCTTTGAAATTTGCAACTGTTGTAAATTTTGTTGTTGATTTAGCATTTACAATAAAACACGAATCTAGTAGCCTAATAGTATTTTCTGCTTCGCCAAGCAACATACTTTTTACTAATTCGCCAATTACTATTTGTGCTGCGTGGTCTACAAAAATTTGCTTGTCGATTAAATCGGCACATCCTTCATTATTTATTTGGTCGATTATAAAAAAACTAGCCGAATCGGTTGTCGATAAATTACTAGCCCACGCCCTACTTTTGCGTAACACGTGATGTAATTCGTGTGCAGCAATTGAACCTTTTTGAAATTTATCTAAATCGTACACACAAGCTAAACCAAAATACATATTAGGGTCTTGTACGGCGGCATCGTACGTTATTGCCATTATATATATGGTTAAGTTAGCAGGTATAGGATTATACTTATTTTTGGGTAAAAACTTTTTAGCCAAGTTGATGCTCTGTACTAAATAATCGGGCGATTCTATTTCTTTTGAATATTTCCTAAGCGCTACTTCGTATTGTTTTATGAAGTAGAGGTTTTGAAAGATATCTTCGTTTTGATCTTTGTTTTTTATCTTCTCTGTTTTTTTTAATGAATCTGCTAAAGATGGCCTAAAAACTAATTCTAAATATTTACGATGGTCTAAAACATTTTCTTGACTTCTATTGTTTTCCATATAAGTTTTGTTTCCTACTAAGTTGTAGTACGAATTCCAAACCGAATCGGTTAATGGTTTATCGGTTTTAAGATAATCGACCACGGTCCAAAATTTTGAAACAGCTTCTACATTTATTTTTTGTGAAAATGCGTTGCTTGCCAGGCATAAAATGGCAAAAACAGTTTTAATATATTTCATTTTGTGGATGCTGTTTAATTTGCAATGCAATATTATGGTTTTAAGGGTTGAGTAATCTTATTTATTAAAAGAATATTTTTGTGTGTAAAACCTCACGCTTGCAATAAAGCTGAAAGCCCGAATATTTTTGAAAACAGATTTCTCACATTCGTTCGAAATGACAAGGCGGAAAGAGAAATGAAAGGAGGAGATTGCTTCGCTGTGCTCGCAATGACAGGATTAATTACAAGTGCATTTGTTTTTTGTAACTACATCTAAAATTTTGGTGATGCTGTCGCAATCGGCAACAAGTAAAGTGTAGGTGGCTGTGCTTTTAGCTGATGACTCTAATACGTAATTGCCATAGGGTTTTAAGCTTGCATTGGTGGCATCGGCACTGTAGTTTACTTTGCAGGTTTTTACATCGTTTAAAAACAAACTATCGCTTGCAAAGCCTGCGCATTTTAATTTGCAACGCATGGCATCGCTTATATCCCATTTTTGAAATGTAAGCTCTTCTATTTTTTGTGCGCTTATGCCTTTGCAGCCTCGTTTATTTAATACTATAAATAGTACAAGCATGCCCATACCAAAACCTACTAAGTAAAATTTTAAGCGTTGTTTAAATGTCATGGCTACTGTTTATTTTTAGTTTTAAATGGTGTGTGGTTACAAACAGATTTCTCAGTCGTGCCTCCTTCGAAATGACAGGAAGGGTTTTTACTTGTTGGTGATAACAGCAACAAGGGCGCAGAAACTATTTACTAAAATCTCCGTTTATTTTTTTTATTAAATCTTCGAAATGACTGGGCTTTAGGTTTGATATTATTCGTGTATCACCGTAAACAATTTTTCCCGTTTTTGCATTTGATACAGCTATATACCCTTTTGAAGTTGCAGCAACACCATATCCTCTGCTTACTTCCAAAAAATAAGTATCTTCTTTGGCATTTAAAATTATATCGCTAAGTTCTTGATTACTTACAACTTTAATTTTTCCAGGATAGTTTGCAAATAATCTTTTTTCTTCAGCAGCTACTGTTTCTTCTGTATAGTTATGGTCTTTGTCATAAGCACTAGCACGTAATGGTCCGCTTAATTCTATACTATTTTTAGATATATATAAGGTTTTTTCTTTTAAGCCTTTAATTTCTATTTCATCTGGTGCAACTTCTACATACAGTTTTTTTGTTTCCCCCTTCTTTAAATAGATATTTAATTGCGCTAAATACATTTTAAAAAAACCTGGTAATAAGTTTGTATAAATCATTTCATTATAATAGATTGGCATTAATTGTTCCTGAACGCTTCCATTAGTACGGTCTCCTCTAATACTATGTATAGCTTTAAAGGCAGGAGAGCCCCAAATTTCTTCTAACGGAATGCTAGCTATTTTATACCTTTTTTTATCCCCATTATCTATCCAAAGACCGTAAACAAAATTTATATCTGACTGTGAAACGGTAAAAACCGTAGGGGCAAAGTAACTATAGTTTGGTTTTTTTTCATATTCACTTAATTTATCTATAGGCACAAACTCTACTTTGGTTAAATCCCAAGTTTGAGAAAATGCTTTTTTAAATTCATCTAATTTAGCTTCTTCATTTTTTCTATAAAAAAATGCCAGTGTACTGTTTTTTAATTTGGCTATCATTTCGGGTTTAAAAGGGTCTACCCTATCGTACAAATAAAGCGGAGAAATATTTACTTGTGCATTAACTAATGGTTTACAAAACAATATTGCAATGCAGATAAAGAATATTTTTTTCATGTTGTTTTTTTATTGGTTTAGGACAGAAAAAATCCCCTACTAGAGGGGATTTAGTTTAGTGTTTTAATTTTGTTTAGTGTTCGCCACCATCGTGCTCATCGGGTCCTAATGGAACTGTTTGAGGAACGAAATCGTGTATGTGACCAGGTTTGCTATAATCGTAAGACCAACGGTGAACTTCAGGTAAAGCACCAGGCCAGTTACCATGTACGTGTGCCATTGGCGTAGTCCACTCAAGTGTGTTTGAATTCCAAGGGTTTTGAGTTGCTTTTTCGCCACGGAAAATGCTGTAGAAGAAGTTGATTAAGAATATAACCTGACCAAATGCTGCGAAGATTGCACACATGGTTACAAATTGGTTAATGTCCATTAAATTATCGAATAATGGGAAGTTACTGTTTGTGTAGTAACGACGTGGTACACCGCTCATTCCTAAAAAGTGCATTGGAAAAAATACTCCGTAAGCTCCTAAGAATGTTACCCAGAAATGTAAATAGCCTAATTTTTTGTTCATCATACGAAGGAACATTTTAGGGAACCAATGATAAACACCTGCAAACATACCGAAGATAGCCGACAGGCCCATTACAATGTGAAAGTGAGCTACCACAAAATATGTATCGTGCACAGTGATATCTAAAGTAGAATCAGCTAAGATGATACCAGTTACACCACCTGTAACGAATGAAGAAACTAAACCGATAGAGAATAACATAGCCGGTGTGTATTGGATGTTACCCTTCCATAATGTTGTTATGTAGTTAAATGCTTTTACCGCAGATGGGATGGCAATTAATAATGTTGTAAACACGAATACCGAGCCTAAGAAAGGATTCATCCCTGTCATAAACATATGGTGACCCCAAACGATGAACGATAAGAAACCAATTGCAAGCATTGAACCAATCATGGCACGATAACCGAAGATTGGTTTGCGTGAGTTGGTTGCAATAATTTCTGAAGTGATACCAAGTGCCGGTAATAATACAATGTAAACCTCAGGGTGACCTAAGAACCAGAATAAGTGTTCGAACAAAATTGGGCTACCACCCACCTGCTCCATTGGTTTACCACCAATGTAGATATCAGATAAGTAGAAACTTGTACCCATTGAACGATCGAATATTAATAATAATGCACAAGAAAATAACACCGGGAATGATAACACCCCAAGGATAGCTGTGATTAAAAACGCCCAAACTGTTAATGGAAGGCGAGTCATTTTCATGCCTTTTGTACGTAAGTTGATAATGGTGATGATGTAGTTTAGACCACCTAATAAAGATGATACGATAAACAAACTCATTGACACTAACCATAAAGTCATACCCAATTTAGAACCCGGAATTGCTTCAGGTAAAGCAGATAATGGAGGATAGATTGTCCACCCAGCAGAAGCTGCACCGTCTTCAATAAACAAAGATGATAACATGATTAAGCTTGATGCTAAGAAGAACCAGTATGATAACATGTTTAAGAACCCAGATGCCATATCGCGGGCGCCAATTTGCAACGGAATTAAAAGGTTTGAGAATGTACCGCTTAAGCCCCCTGTTAATACAAAGAACACCATGATAGTACCGTGAATTGTAACAAGTGCTAAATATGCGTTAGGATCAAGGATACCATCTTTACCCCATTTGCGGCCCATGATGGCTTCGATGAATGCAAATTTTTCTCCGGGCCAAGCCAATTGTAAGCGGAAAATGATTGACATAACCATTGCTACCACCGCCATAATTACTGCTGTAATTAAAAATTGACGAGAGATAACTTTATGATCCATGCTAAATACATACTTGCTCACAAATGTTTCGTGATGATCGCCATGGTCGTGCGCATGTGCGTGGTCGTGTGCGTGATGTCCTTCTACTACGGCGTGTGCTTTGTGTTCCATTTGCCTTTATTTAATGTTTACTTAAATATTATAATGTTTAAAAAAATTATTTCTGAGCTGTTGTTTTAGCTACCGGTTTACGTGGAGCTTGTTTTGCTAACCAAGCATTGTAATCTGCTTCTGTATCTACTACAATTTTCATTTGCATATTGTAGTGAGATGCTCCACAAATTTTATTACACAGTAACAAGTAATCAAATTCAATTGGGTCATCGCCACGTTTTACACGTATAGCATTAACCTCATCAATATTTTTTTGTACGTGTTTTTCTTTACGCATTTCGGCCGTTGTAACAATTGGTTTAAAACGGAAGTTTGTAATTTGACCAGGCACACAGTTCATTTGCGCACGGAAGTGAGGCATAAATGCACTATGAATAATATCGCGAGAACGGAAGGTAAAAATTACTTCGCGGCCAACCGGAATATGAAATTCGTTTTTAACCAAAATATCATCGTGACAACGTACATCATTAGTATCTAAACCAACCGGGTTGCTTCCATCAATTTGCATGTAATCATCAATACCAAATTCATTGTCTTTGCCAGGGTAACGTGCAGTCCAATCAAATTGTTTAGCGTATAGTT
>DATHOW010000025.1:0-11050 GCA_035484495.1 Bacteroidia bacterium
TTGCAGTATTTATTTTTTAAATCATAAACCTCCATATTGCCCAAATCACCGGCTTTTGTCCAATCAGCACAAGCACCTTTTTTATCGTTTAAATTACTTTTAGCAATTCCTCTGTTATAATAAGCAAGTGCATATTTAGGGTTTAACTCAATAGCCCTTGTATAATCCTGTTCTGAACCTTTATAATTTAGCATTTCATCTTTAGCAAACCCTCTATTATAATAAGTTTCTGCATTACTAGCATTTAACTCTATTGATTTAGTAAAATCTTCGATAGCACCTTCATAATCATTTATCTGCCCTTTAGAAAAACCTCTCTCATTATAAGCCTCTAAATAGCTAGGGTTTAAACCAATAGCCAAATTATAATCTACTATTGCACCTTTATAATCTTTCAGCTTATACTTTAGGTTTCCACTAGTATAATAATCTTTAGCTGTTTGGGCGTAAAATCCAAAGCTAGCCATGCAGGAAATAAAAAAGAGTGCGTGTTTTATTGTTTTCATAGTACAATTTATTTAAAGATTTTAGAATACTAAGATGAGTTATTTGACACATAAAAACGTTATACAATTCAGGGAGATAGTTTCATTATTTACACTTTAGTGAGTTCGTGTTTTAAAAGTACTAAGCATTTATTGTTTTTTTTTATTAAATATGTAAATAATGTAAGTTTCTACATTAATCGTGTAATATAAATAAGTCAAAACTATCCATATTTACTAAATGAATAATCATCTAAATATTACTCATCAGTTTTATAAAACCAATAAGTGAAAAATAAAATAGTAACTGCCATTAGTATTCTTTTAATTTTTACCTCGTGCATTGTGCAATCTCCAAAATATACTACACTCGAAAAAGTAATTTCCCTGCATCTTGGTATGTCAAAAGATGAAGTTGAAGCCGCATTAGATGTTCAACCATACGATTTTAAGGCTCTTACAGATACAAGCAGTGTGTTTATTTATATATATCGTACTACTGACCGCAAAACGCTTTCTTTCAATACAAAATATTTAAACGGAAGAAAAGCTACAGGAAAATATGTGCAATTAGCCGTTACCTATTCAAAGAAAGACGTCGTAATAAATATAGAATCGTGCAACACTTGCCCTGATAATTTGGTAAACGTTAATAAAATTGACTTTAGTGGCATTATTGTATTTATTACTGTTACACTACCTGTACTATTAATTTACTTCGGTTTAAAAAAATAACCACGTGTCGGGTAAAAAAAACAAGCTAATTATATTTTTTTTATGGATAACTATTTCATCTGTAAGCATTATTGCGCAAGATACATCCTCATTAACCAAACATCCTCCTATTAAAACTATTTGGGCTATACCACATAAAACCCTTTGGCAAAAATGGATGTGGCCCCATAGAAGTATGGTTTTTGAAATAACAAAAAGCAGACCCATTAATTATGATACTACTTACATTAAGTTTTATAATAAAGAATTAGTAATTACTTTACCCATATCTACCCGGTTTTTAAAATTTAGTTTTACCGATGCCAAAACAGGTCATAAACTAATATTTGCACCCAACTTACAATATAACTTAGGTTTTGGTTTAAGCTCAAGGTGGGCTACCTTTATTATCAATACAGGAATTAAACTGTTTGGTGACAACATAAATACACGAGGTAAAACAACCTACAAAGATTATCAACTTAATCTTTACGGTAGAAAAATTACTACTGATATGTTTGTACAGTATTACAATGGATTTTATATTAAAAACTCACAATCTTTTCCAAATTATGTAAGTAGCAAACCTTATTTCATTCGCTCAGATGTTAATGCATTAAATATAGAAGTAAGCAGTTACTACATTCTTAATAATAAAAAATTCTCTTATAGAAATTCGTTTGGTTTTACTGAGCAACAGAAAAAAAGTGCCGGCTCTTTTCTAATAGGGGTTTATTACTCATATTTCGCCGCCTACGGAAATCCATCTTTAATTACAGCAACATTTAAAAGCAGCTTTGACTCTACCTCCTTTATTAAAAATGGGCACACTCAAAACTTCGGATTAAACTTTGGATATATATATACACTTGTATTTTTAAAAAAGTGTTATGCTACTGCCTCACTAGTACAAGGCGTAGGTGGAGAACAAGTAGAGTATAAAAGAGATAATAATTCTGATTATCACAAACTAATTGCCGGAACCGGAAAACTAAATGTACGCGTTGGTTTAGGATATGATACCGGGAGATATTTTGTTGGCACCATGGGCATTTTTGATTATTTTTTATTCAACGGCAATTTAAATTCAACATTTGATTATAGTTTTGGTAAATTTATGGTATATGTAGGATATCGTTTTTATACTTTAAAATCGGAGCACAAATTGCTTCATCGTTTAAAACTAATCGATTATTAGTTTTAAAGCTGTATATGTAAATTATGTAACTTATAGCTAAAGTTTTGCAATTAAACATCGTACTGACGTTATCATCTTTGCAAAACAACATGAATAAATTAAAAAAAACAGCCCTCATTTTAACTTCTACAATAGTAATTGCCGTTGTAGTAGTTATTGCATTTATTTCGCCAATTGCAAAATACCTAATTGAAAAATATGATGAGAAGTTTACCGGGCGACAAATTACGTTAGATAGAGCATACGTAAACCCCTTTACCGGGTACGTTTATTTCAGTAATCTTAAAATTTATGAGTTTAAAAGTGATAGTATTTTTCTTTCGGTAGATGGAATTAGTACAAATTTTGAAATGCTTAAACTCTTTTCAAAAACGTACGAAATAAGTGAGATTACATTAAACCATCCACATGGGTTGATTATTCAAAATAAAAAAGATTTAAATTTTAATGACCTTATTGAAAAATTCTCTCCCAAAAAAAACTCTGGCACAACTAAAGACCCGATTCATTTTAACATTTTAAAAATCAAAATAAACGATGGCGAATTTTATTATCAAGAAAAACAAATCCCAATAAATTATTTCATTAAAAAAGTTAATTTAGAGAGTGGAGGGAAAAGCTGGAACTCCGATACTATTGGCATAAAATTTTCTTTTTTATCAGGCATAGGACGCGGTGATATGAAAGGAAATTGTTCTATCAATTTTAAAAACAAAGATTATCGGCTTGCTGTTCTCGTTCATAAATTCAGTTTAGAAATAATTGACCAATATCTTAAAGACTTAATTAATTACGGAAGTTTTACAGCCAATTTAGATGCCAATGTAAAAGCCACAGGAAACTTTACCGACGAAGAAAACCTTAATGCATCGGGACAGATAGCAATTAATGATTTTCACTTTGGCAAAACTCCAAAAGAAGATTATGCTTCATTTGATAAATTAGTTTTAGCAATAATTGAGTTAAGTCCAAAAAACCATAAATACATTTTAGATTCAGTATCACTTAACCACCCTTATTTAAAATACGAACGGTATGATTATTTAGATAATTTTCAGACAATATTTGGTAAGAAGGGGGCCAACGTTAAGGATATTACATCAAACCCTACTAAGTTTAACCTTATTATTGAGATTGGTAGATACGTGCAGATAATTGCAAAAAACTTTTTTAGAAGTAATTACAAAGTCAATCGATTGGCAGTTTATAAGGGCGATTTAAAGTTTAACGATTTTTCAATAGGCGAAAAGTTTTCAGCAAGTTTAAATCCATTATATATTGTTGCAGATTCAATTGATAAAAAACATAAGCGTGTAGATGTGTCTTTAAAATCAGGTCTAAAACCTTATGGGAATATTGCTGTAACTTTAAGCATAGACCCCCAGGATAGTGTAGATTTTGATATAAAATATCATCTTCAAAACATACCCGCTGCCGTTTTTAATCCTTATATTATTTCTTATACTTCTTTCCCATTAGACAGAGGAACTATTGATATTAATGGTAAATGGAGTGTAAGAAAAGGATTTATACAAAGCGACAATCACTTGGTTATTATTGACCCACGAGTGACAAAAAAAATAAAAAATAAAGACAACAAATGGATTCCTTTACCTTTAATTATGGCTTTTATTAGAGAGCGGGGCAATGTTATTGATTATGAAATTCCGATAACCGGTAACTTAAAAAGCCCTAAATTTCATTTTAAGGATGTGATTTTTGATTTAATTGGAAATATTTTCATAAAGCCCATTACAACCCCTTACAGGATACAAGTAAAAAACGTAGAAACTGAAATTGAAAAATCACTTACATTAAAATGGCCTATGATGCACAATTCTCTACGATCTAATCAAAAAAAATTTATTGAAGGAATGGCAGACTTTTTAGTAAAAAACCCAGAAGTAATTATTGCCGTTTATCCACAACACTACGAGACAAAAGAAAAAGAGTACATTTTGTTTTTTGAAGCGAAGAAAAAATATTTTTTGGTCGTTAATAAAAGAAATATTCAATCATTTTGTGAAGCCGACTCTGAAAAGGTTGATAAAATGTCGATTAAAGACTCGTGCTTTGTACATTACCTAAATAAACAAACAAATGACCCCATGTTATTTACCATGCAAGATAAGTGTGCCAGATACGTTGATTCAACCATTGTCAATATAGAATTTAATCGATTAAATAGGGAAAGAGAAATTGCTTTTATAACTTTCTTTAAGAAAAAAGAAGTGGAAAAGCGGGTAAAAATATATTCAGCCGTAAACACCATTCCATATAACGGTTTCTCATTCTATAAAATAGAATATAAAGGCGATTTTCCGGAATCGCTGTTAGAAGCTTACCAAGAAATTAATCAATTAAATGATGAGGCACCAAGGAAAAAATTTAAAAAAGAGCGTAAACAAAATAAAAATAGATTATAAAACCTATAACTATATTTCGTATCTTGTAAAAAATGGAACTCTACCATTTATAAATGGATTTATTTTCTTAAAATCCTTATTGCAAAGAGCTTATAACACTGAGGCAAGTGTGAATTATGTAACTTATTTTATAAGTTATGTAACAACTAAGATCCATGATTAAGCAACTTTGTGTGCATCTATTATTAAAATAAAACTATTTGAAGCTATACATTAAATATATGGTAAGCAGTCGCTGCAAAATGGCAGTAAAAGAAGAGTTAAAAAAACTCGGGCTGCATTTTATTGTGGTTGATTTGGGTGAAGTTGAGATAATGGAGAACATATCCCTTGAACAAAGAGTACAGCTAAAGGCCGTATTACTTAATTCAGGGCTTGAATTAATGGATGATAAAAAGGCCGTATTAATTGAAAAAATAAAAAATGTAATTATTGAAATGGTTCATCACACAGATGAAATGATAAAAGTTAACTTCTCCAATTTTTTAAGTGAAAAATTAAATCACGACTATACTTATCTATCAAACCTATTTTCGGAAGTGCAAGGAACTACTATTGAGCAATTTATTATCTCGCATAAAATTGAACGAATAAAAGAGCTCATTATTTACGATGAACTTAATATTACAGAAATTGCCTGGAAGATGAATTACAGCAGTGTTGCACATTTATCTAATCAGTTTAAAAAGGTTACAGGTTTATCACCATCGCATTTTAAGCAGTTAAAAGACAAACGAAGAAGTCCGATTGAAGAAATTGGAAACCCAACCGATTCTAATAGCATCAAATAATATGGAAGCATCAAAACGTCACGAATATCAATATGCCAGAAGCTTAATTGAAGCTAGCTTAGATCCATTAATTACTATTAGTACCGAGGGTAAAATAACGGATATGAATCAAGCATTAGAAAACATTACGGGGTTAACACGAGAAAAACTTACAGGCACTGATTTTTTTAATTATTTTACTGAATCGCAAAAAGCCCGAGAAGTTTATCAGGAAGTTTTTGCAAAAGGGTCTGTGGCCGATTCTCCACTAACGCTTCGTCATACAGATGGCAAGCTTACCGATGTATTATTTAATGGGTCGGTTTATAAGGATGATAAAGGAAATGTACTAGGTGTAGTAATTGTTGCTAGAGATGTTACCGATCAAAAAAGAATTGCAACAGAATTAATAGAAGCTAAAGTATTTGCAGAATTAGCAACCGAAATTGCTGAAGAAGCAAAAAGCAAAGCTGAAAGCGCTACACGAATAGCAGAAGATGCCGTGAAAGCAAAACAACAGTTTCTATCAAACATGAGCCACGAAATTAGAACACCTATGAATGCCATTATTGGATTCACTAAAGTTGTTTTAAAGACAGAATTAAACGAAAAACAAAAAGAATATTTAAATGCTATCAAAATATCAGGAGATGCTTTAATAGTACTAATAAATGATATCCTTGATTTGGCCAAAGTAGATGCAGGGAAAATGACTTTTGAACATACTCCCTTTAAACTTTCGGCTTCTATTTCTGCTATGCTTCATCTTTTTGAAACTAAAATTCAGGAAAAAAATTTAGAATTAGTTAAAGAATACGACAGCAAAATACCTGAAGTACTGGTTGGCGACCCTGTGCGTTTGCATCAGATAATTTTAAATCTTGTTAGCAATGCCGTAAAATTTACTACAAAAGGAAAAATTACGGTGAAAGTTCGTTTATTAAAAGAAGATGAAGAGAAAGCAACGATTGAGTTTGCAGTTACCGATACAGGAATTGGGATACCAAAAAATAGAATAGACCATATTTTCGAAAACTTTCAGCAGGCATCAAGTGGTACAGCAAGGTTATACGGAGGCACAGGCCTAGGTCTTGCTATTGTTAAACAATTAGTTGAGCCGCAAGGTGGAACTATAAATGTAAGCAGTGAAATAGATAAGGGTTCAACTTTTAGTTTTGTCTTAAGTTTTAAAAAAACGAAGGCTGAAGCAGAATTAGAAACCGGAATGGTAGAATTAGATACAGAAATTAAAAACATTAAAGTACTGGTAGTAGAGGATATAGCTCTCAACCAACTATTAATGAAAACATTGTTAGATGATTTTGGTTTTGAGCGTGATATAGCTGCAAATGGAAAAATTGCTGTCGAAAAATTAGAAGCCAAATCATATGACATTATATTAATGGATTTACAAATGCCCGAAATGAACGGGTTTGAGGCGACAGAATATATTAGGAATAAAATGAATTCTAAAATACCCATCATTGCTTTAACAGCAGATGTTACTACGGTTGATTTAGCAAAATGTAAAGCAGTGGGCATGAATGATTATATAGCAAAACCCGTTGATGAACGATTGTTATACAGTAAAATAATTAGCCTTGTAAAAAAACCAATATTCATAAAACCTGAAACAAGCAAAGGGATTGAAAACGACATTTCAAAAAAATCAAAATATACAGATTTGCACTACTTACTTCATAGAACAAAGTCTGACCCTAAATTAATCATGGAAATGATATCACTTTACCTTGAGCAAACCCCACCACTAATAAATGCCATGAAGCAAAGTTTAAAAGACAAAGATTGGGCTTCGTTATACTCAGCAGTTCACAAAATGATTCCATCATTCTCTATAATGGGTATTAGCACCGATTTTGAAAATATGGCAAAAAAAGTGCAGGAGTTTGCATTTACACAACAGCAAACAGATTTAATACCAGATTTAGTTTTAAAACTTGAAAATGTTTGCACTAGAGCGTGTGAGGAGTTGAAAGAAGAGTTTAATAATATTAAAAATATAAGTGCATGAAAAACGAGAAGATAAAAATATTTTTAGTAGATGATGATGCTCTTTTTTTAAAATCATTAGAAATTGAGTTTCTTCAGTATACAGTTTTTAGCATTGAAACATTTGCAACAGGCGAACTTTGTATAGAAAATTTACCAACTATTCCCGATGTAATAATATTAGATTATCATTTAGATGGCATTGATAAAAACGCCATGAATGGCATAGAGACCTTAGATAAAATAAAATCCTTTAATGCTGATATACCGGTTATTATGCTATCCTCACAAGATAAAATTGATGTTGCCATAAACTGTATGCATCATAAAGCTTTTGATTATGTGGTAAAAAGCGAAACTGCTTTTATGCGCTTACAAAAAATAATCGCATCCATTCTCCAATATAAAAAAATGGAAACACAGTTGAATTGGTACATGGATAGGATGTAGTCTCATTTAATCTGTGAATCATACAACTTATATCTAAAGTTGTGTAATGCTTAAACTTTAAAGAACACTCATTTTTGCAGCACAACAATTTCGTTGTAAGCAAAAAAATAAATTATGTATTACGATGGTTATCACTTTTGGGGCATGCACCTGGTTTGGTGGTTTGTTTGGGGCAGTATGCTATTTTGGGTTTTTGCAACACCCTTTTACGTTCCAGGACAACAAAAAAAGAGGGGCTCCTCTTTCGAGATTTTAAGACAAAGATTTGCTTCAGGGCAAATTACGGCAGAAGAGTACAAAGAAAAGAAAAAAGTTCTTGAAGCCGGTTTAGAAAAAAAATCTTAAACTAATTCTTAATACATCACTAATAATTAAAATCCATTTAAACCTATGAAAGTTTATAACCTAATTGCTTTTCTATGCCTGTCTGGCATATTTAGTCTTAATGCTCAAAATGATAAAGACAGTTTTGAAAAAAAATTTAATATGACGGAAGAAATATTTTCTAAAGTCTACCAGGGCGGAAAAGAAGAATCCGTCACGTATGCTAAAGGCGGTTATGCCGAAGCTATACCAATGTTACTTAGTTTATATAAGCAAGACCCAACTAACATGAATTTAGCTTTTAAATTAGGTGTTTGTTACAGGGGGTCAAGAAGATATAAAGCCCAAGCCATTTCTTACTTTAATCAGGCCGTTAGTGCTGCTACAGACAATTATGATGGTGGTTTTTATAAAGAAAGAAAGGCACCACTTGTAGCTTATAAATATTTAGGAGATGCCTATCATATCAATTATCAGTTTGATAAAGCTATAGAAGCATATCAAAAGTATATTACTGTTATGTCGCAAAACAAAAACATGAATGATAAAATCCTAACTGAAATAAATAGAGATATAGAAATGTGTAAAACAGGGCAGCGTTTAGTAGCAAACCCTGTTAAAATAAAAATACAAACCCTTGGCACTACCGTAAATTCTACTTACGCCGATTACTCTCCTGTTTTATCAGCCGATCAAAACACACTTTTTTTTACCTCGCGTAGAACAGGAAGCACAGGTGCATTGAAAGATGACGAAGGTAATTTTATGGAGGATATCTATATGTCATCCCGAACCACAACAGGTTGGTCTCAGGCTACTAATATAGGCGCACCCATTAATACGGAATCTAATGAGGCAAGTGTAGGAATTTCTCCTGATGGACAAACTATTTTAATTTATAAAGATGATAACGGAGATGGAAATATATATAGTACCACTTTAAATGGAGATACTTGGGGCAAACCTGTAAAATTGAATGAAAACATTAACACAAAATACTGGGAGCCAAGTGCTGCTTTTTCGGCCGATGGAAACACATTGTATTTTGTAAGCAACAGACCCGGTGGATTTGGAGGAAGAGATTTATACATAAGTAAAAAAACACCTACCGGAGATTGGGCAAAAGCTAAAAATATGGGGCCAACCATAAACACACCTTATGATGAAGATTCTCCTTTTATTCATGCCGATGGAGTTATTTTTTCCTTTAGCTCAAACGGGCACAACACTATGGGCGGCTTTGATATATTTAATAGTATTCTTTCAAATGATTCAGTATGGTCTGAAGTTATGAATGTAGGTTATCCAATAAACACTACTGACGATGACGTTTTTTATGTTATCAGTCCTGATGGGCTTAATGCATATTTTTCCTCTTTCCGCGAAGGAGGCTTAGGTGAAAAAGATAATTATATGCTTACGTTTTTAGATAAAAAAGAAAGTCCGCTTACCTTAGTAAAAGGTACTGTAGTAGATGAATTGGGTAAACCAGCTAAAAATGTAATTATAACTGTAACCGATAATGAAAACGAACAGGTAGTAGGAGTTTATCATGCAAATAGTAAAACCGGTCAGTTTCTTTTCATTTTAACGCCGGGTAAAAATTACAACATTACTTATCAGGCAGATAATCATTTATTTTATTCTGAAAACATGGAAATTCCTAAGGAATCTAAATACTATGAAATAAGTAAACAAATATCATTGCCACCAATTGTTGTGGGTTCTAAAATTGTGTTGAATAATATTTTCTTTGATTTTGATAAAGCCACTTTACGTCCTCAATCTAATGTTGAGATAAGAAACCTTTTATTAATTATGAAAGGTAACCCTAATATGAAAGTAGAAATATCGGGCCATACTGATAGCAAAGGTACAGATGCTTATAATCAAAAACTATCCGAAGAACGTGCACAAGCTGTTGTAAAACGCTTAACAGAAAATGGCATTGATGCAATAAGAATGAAAGCAAAAGGATATGGCAAAACCATGCCTGCGGCAGCTAATAAAAAAGCAAACGGCAACGATGACCCTAATGGAAGACAACTTAACAGAAGGGTTGAATTAAAGATCACAGAGATAAATTAAAGTTGAAGAGTATTATTACAAATAATTAAGCATTTTTATCTTTCATAAAAAAGCAACTCATTATAAATGAGTTGCTTTTTTGTTTTAGTACCTATGAGTAAATAATAATGTGTGAATGATGTAACTTGTTTAAATAGTTGTGTAACACAAAAATATTTAAAACTAACAACCTTTGCTATGCCTGAAAATTTATTCGAGCCTGCTTTGTCAGTTAAAAAAATAAACCATGAAAACAAAAACACTACTAACAAGTTTTGCCATAGCATCACTTGCTTTAATTGTTGCTTGCAAAAAAAGTAATACAACAACGGCCTCAACCTCCACAACACCTCCATCAAACCCTATTGTTATACCAGTTCAAACTACGGTACAGACAACCATAGCAATGTCGGGAGCCACTAGTTTTGCTATTCTTGCCGGTTCGGATATTACCAGCACAGGGGCAACAAACATTACAGGTGATCTTGGATTGAGTCCAGGCACTTCAATAGGCGGATTCCCTCCTGGAATTTTAACCGGCACGCAACACATTAATGATGTGATTGCAAATCAAGCTAAACTCGATTTAACTGCTGCATATAATGA
>DATHOW010000026.1:0-3806 GCA_035484495.1 Bacteroidia bacterium
AAAAACAACAAACCACCTACAAACCAAGCTATTTTTAGGCGCATATTTTTAGTTTTCCCTGCCCATCGTAATCGCTGACTAAAAAATGAACTTAGATTCTTTTCTGCCCTGGTGTAAACAATGGCGCATGGGTTTTTTATGGTGCTTATTAAAAGTTTAGCGTTTATAAAGCTTTGCAGCAAAAACATATCATCGCCCGAGGCTATGTGCAAATTATTTTTGTAAGGGTTCATTTGTAAAAAACTATCTTTTCTATAAGCCAAATTGGCCCCACTACAAACAAAGGGCAGTTTTTTTTTGGTAAAAGCATAACCTATACAACTTATAGCCATGTTTTCAAAGCGCTGAAACAATTGTATAAACGATGTACCCGTAAGTATAACAGGTGCTATCAATAATTTAGGTTTTGTAACCACAAACTCATACGCAATGCTTTTTAACCAGCGCGTACTTTTTGTAAATGTATCGGCATCTCGGGTAATAATAATACTTCCGTTTGCCCGGGCAACAGCCAACTCAATAGCTGCTTTTTTACCCGAAAGGTTGTGAGTTTTTAAATCAATTAACTGGTAGTTTAAATTTCGGGCATGTAAAAAGGTTTCGGCAGCTTTTTTGGTATCATCTTCCGAGTTATCGTTCACTAAAATCAGTTCTAGGAGCTCTCTTGGGAAATCTTGCTCTGCCAAACTTTCTAAGCATCGTATAATAGTGTGTTCTTCATTTCTAAACGGAATAATAATGCTTATTTTTTCTAGTGGGGTAAAGGTTGTAAAATCGGCATCTTTTTTAGCAGATAGCATAGTGAAAATAGATACGAGCATAAAAACCGTATAAAGCCAAAGCGTAATTATAACAAGCATTTTAAGCCAAATCATATCTTTTGTTTTTTACCGAAGGTAAACTTATTTCGCACCAAAAACACATATCCCACAACTGATGGTATAACAATGTTTATTAACCACAATAAGGTTGCTGCTATCGATAATTTCCAATCATTGCTGCCTAAACCGCCAAATAACAAAACCACCACAAAAGCACGTATAGCAACTTCAATAAAACTAATCATGGGTATAGTGCTAAGCAGCAAATAAGTTATGGTAATGGCACCCGCAATGTGGTATATATTGCCCTGCACACCACAAGCAGCCAGTAATAAGTAAAACTGAAATGCAAAAACTATATAGCGTATAGTAGAAAGAAACAGCATTTTTAAAAGCATTGCGCGCTTAATTTCTAAATGTGTAAAATCGTATTTCTTTAAAAAATTGGTCTTTCTAAGCCACACAATTACTTTGTTTACCCGCCACAGCAGTATAGTAAACATTAGTAACAAAACACCTTCGGCAATTAGTATGGGGTTAAAATAACGGGCATCTATCATGCTCGAAAAGCATAACAAGCCCCCACAACCCATAACAATAGTTACCACCAATTGTACAATGCCACTAACAAAATGTAGGGTTGTTGCTTTTGCTCTATGCTCAGGTTTAAAAAACAATACACGTCCGGCAAATTCGCCTAACCTGCCTGGTGTAAGGTTGCCTATGCAAACTCCCATCCAAACTGATTGCCAGGCTTTTTTAAACGAAATTTTTTCTACCCCTTTGGTAAATAATTGCCATTTAAAAACTTCTATGCCCCAGTTTAAAAACAGTAATAAAACCGTCAACGTAATTAAAAACGAATTATTAGCTGTGAAAATTTCTTTAACCGAATTAAGGTTTTCTGCCGAGTACGATTGGTACAACCTTTGCACAATAAGTGCCAAACAAGCCAGGCCAATAAAGCCTTTTACAAGGGTAGCGGTTGTATTTTTAGATAAAAGTGCCAAAATGTAAAGATATAAGAAACTATCACGGTAAAAACACCCTAAATCTGACAAAATTTCAAAATCATTTAACTGGCAACATATTTGACGTACTTTTGCGACTTTTAAAATTTAAAATATGAGCAACGATATAATTCCGGAGGAACAAGTAACGGGTAATTCAGACGATTCAATTAATCAGGAAAGTCCTGCCGAATTTGCTAAAGAAGCAAGCCATGCAGGAGAAGAGTTTAAAAAACTAGAGAAAGAAATTGCCGATTTAAACGACAAATATTTGCGTTTATATGCCGAGTATGATAATTTTCGTAAGCGCACAGCGCGCGAGCGTCTTGATTATATGAGCACTGCGGGCGAAGATGTGTTGAAAGCATTTATTCCGGTAGTTGATGATTTTGAGCGTGGTATAAAAGCTAACGAAACCATTACCGATGTAAAGCCTATTAATGAAGGCATACAGCTTATTTTTAATAAACTGCAAGGCATTTTAAAAGCAAAAGGCATCGAAGCCATGAAAAGCATTGGTGAAACTTTTGATCCTGAAACTATGGAAGCAATTACCAATATTCCAGCTCCAACGCCTGATATGAAAGGTAAAGTAGTTGATGAAGTTGAAAAAGGTTATTTAATGAATGGTAAAGTAATTCGCTATGCCAAAGTAGTAGTAGGTGCTTAATTGAAAATAGAACTATAATTATGTCAAAAAGAGATTATTACGAAATATTAGGGGTTAGTCGTGGTGCGTCAGACGATGAGATAAAAAAAGCTTATCGTAAGATGGCCATTAAGCATCACCCTGATAAAAACCCCGGCGATAAAAAGGCAGAAGATAATTTTAAAGAAGCTGCCGAAGCTTACGAAGTTTTAGGCAATGCCGAAAAGCGCCAAAAGTACGATCGTTATGGGCATGCAGCCAATGCTTCATCAGCATCGGGTGGCGGTGGCGGTCACTATGGCGGCGGCATGAACATGGATGATATTTTCTCTCAATTTGGCGATATTTTTGGTGGTGGTGGCTTTGGCGGCGGCTCCTCTCGTGGTGGTGGACGCCGTGTAAATCGTGGTACCAACCTGCGTGTTAAAGTAAAACTTAACCTGCAAGAAATTGCTAATGGTGCCGAAAAGAAAATTAAAGTAGCTAAATATGTGGCTTGCGGTACCTGTAAGGGTAGTGGGGCTAAAGGTGGTGCAACCGAAACCTGTCGTATATGCCATGGTAGCGGTGTGCAAACACAAGTGCGCCAAACTATATTAGGTGCAATGCAAACGCAAACAACTTGTTCTGCCTGCGGCGGACAAGGCACAACCATAAAAGAAAAATGTGGTACATGTCACGGTGATGGAGTAGTACGTGGCGAAGAAGTAATTACATTAAATATACCTGCCGGTGTAGCAGATGGCATGCAGCTTTCGGTTAGCGGTAAAGGTAATGCAGCCCAACGAGGCGGTGTTAACGGCGATTTAATTGTTGTTATAGAAGAAGAAGAACATCCGGACTTAAAACGCGATGGTCATAACTTATTTTATGAGTGTTATGTAAATTTTGCTGATGCGGCCTTGGGAATTTCAGTAGAAATACCAACGGTAGATGGAAAAGCAAAAATAAAAATAGATGCCGGTACACAAAGCGGTAAAGTATTGCGTTTAAAAGGCAAAGGTTTACCCGATGTAAACTCGTACCATAAAGGCGATTTACTAGTAAACATCAACGTTTGGACGCCTCAAAACCTAAGCTCTGAAGAGAAAAAAATCATCGAAAAATTACGCGAATCAAAGAACTTTCATCCCGCTCCAAGCAAGAATAACAAGACCTTTTTTGAGCGTATGAAAGAATATTTTGAATAATTTTTTCTTTTTCAAAAAAACTTTTTTCAAAATAATACTTGTTGATTAAGAATTTAGTATTACATTTGCGCCCCCTTAGGATTAAAAGTAAAGGGAATGTTCTTTAAAGAGAGGTTGTAGGATGAAAAAAATAAAA
>DATHOW010000027.1:0-3008 GCA_035484495.1 Bacteroidia bacterium
TACCCCACACCCAACAGATGGGGCAAAAAACCCAAAATACAATGGGGTAGAATGCCACGGACACGATTTAAGGGCCTTTGCCGATAACTACATAAAAGATTACAGACAAGTTTATTTATTATGGCTTACAGGCACTTACAAACAATTAAAACGCGACGATTATTTTGACGAAAATTTTAATTACCACGCAGGTAACGCCAAATTGCAAGACCAAATTAAACAAGGCATTCCCGAAACTAAAATACAGTTAAGCTGGCAGGATGATATAAAAAAGTTTAAAGTGATACGTAAAAAGTACCTGCTTTATAAAGATTTTGAAAACTAAACCCTAGTACCCCAACTTAGCCCTAACCCTTGCCAAAACAGGGTTAGCAATAGCTGCCGCTTTAGCAGCACCGTTTTTAAGTTCGGTTTCAATTTCGGCAGGGTTAACCATTAGGTGGTTATATATTTCTCTGGCTTTACCAAATTTACCAAGCAAGGCTTCTAACAAAGCAGTTTTTGCACGCCCATAACCAAAACCACCCGCTAAATATTTAGCACGTAACTCCTCGGTTTGCGCGGGTGTAGCAACTAATTTATACAAACTAAAAACATTGCAAGTATCGGGTGCCATTGGTTCTTCCAGCGGAGTAGATGCCGTAACAATGCCCATTACAACCTTTTTCAATTCTTTTTCGGGTAGAAAAATATTTATAAAGTTGTTGTACGATTTACTCATTTTTTGCCCATCGGTGCCGGGCACAATCATTACACTTTCTTCTATTTTAGCTGTGGGAACAACAAAAGTCTCACCGTATAAATGATTAAAACTGCTGGCTATATCGCGGGTAATTTCAATGTGTTGTAATTGGTCTTTACCAACAGGTACAAAATTGGCATCGTACATTAAAATATCAGCCGCCATTAAAACCGGGTAGGTAAATAAACCTGTGTTTACATCACTCAGTCGGTTAGATTTATCTTTAAACGAATGCGCATTTGCCAACATTGGGAAAGGTGTATAACAACTCAAATACCAAGTCAATTCAGTTACCTGCGGCACATCGCTTTGGCGGTAAAGAATGTTTTTTTTAGAATCAAAACCCAAGGCAATCCAAGCAGCAGCTGTGGCTAAAGTGCTATTTCTTCTAAACTCAGCATCTTTAACCGTAGTAAGCGAGTGCAAATCAGCTATAAAATATAAACAATCGTTTTCGCTTTTATTGCTCATTTCAATTGCCGGTAGCATGGCTCCTAAAATGTTGCCCAAGTGTGGTATGTTGGTGCTTTGTATGCCTGTTAAAATACGTGCCATAAATCTATTATTTCGGAAAAATAGTATTTCCGCCCAAGTTTGTTCTGTTAATTAATCCGTTACTTACTTCTACCTCTATAAATTTTGTAAGGGGTTTGTAAATTTTATCTAAGCCAAAATCTGCGGGTTCAAACTCAAAAAACAACCCAATACGCAAGGGGTACACATTATTGCCTACCGAATATTGGTCGTCATTATTAAAACTATACACCTCGCTATCATAATCAACTTGTTTGGTTATACCGTTTATGGTTATAAATGCCTTGCCTATAAAATCATGCTGAGTTTCATTATCCGTATCGGTAAAGCTTAAAGTACTGGCAGGGAAGTTTCCTTTAAAAAATAAATACTGCTTTTCAATATTAGCAAGGCTAGCATTTAAACCAGGGTCGTCGGTAATAATGGTTGCCATATCTAATTTAAAAGCAATTTCGTTATTGGCTTCATTAGCCTGCACAATACCAGCGTTACTGGTAGCGTACCACATACTATCCTTAAGCTCTGTATTTAATCTAACCCTTGATGGGAATAAATTTTGCGACTTTGCCTGCAAGCAAAAAAGCAACCCAGTAAGTAGTATAGTTGTTTTTAGTGTTTTCATAATTTATTTAGTAAACCCAATTTTTTCAGCCGGATATGCGTTAAATGTACCAATGGCTTTGGCTACCACCTTATCTCGGTTTAATGATTTTATGGTGCCGCTTACAATTATAATGCGGTTACCCTTTTGTTCTATAATCGATTCCCCACTTAGTTCATCGCCCAGCAAAGCCGGGTTTAAATAGTTTATTTTAAACTCAACGGTTGATACAATTTTAAAATCTAAGCACGATAACGATAAAGCCGCCACACCCAATACGGCATCCATCATAGCCGCAGTTACCCCCCCATGTGCTGTAAAAGGGGTTGCCAAGTGTTTTTCGGTTACAACCATTGTATGTTTTACCAGGCCTGGTTCAATAATTTCGAAGTGTAAACCTAGCTCTCTGCCAAAATTATTAAACTCTATATATTTTTCTATAATTGGGTGCATCATAATTATGATACAAATATACTTTACTTATCTTTGTGGTAAATAAATTTTATGCGTACTGGAATAGTAAAATTTTTTAATCAAAAAACTAAGTTTGGTTTCATAATAGATGACGAAACCAAGAAAGAATATTATGCTCATGCTAAGCAGGTAGAAGGTGAGATAGCTGCTAACGATCATGTTAGTTTTGAGTTAAAAGCTGCTGCACGTGGTGAAGAATGCGTAAATGTAAAAAAAATAGCCGGCGCTAAATAAGCTGTATGGAAACCACCAAACGCAATGCTCGGGTGGTTTTAGCACTTATTTGTATTGCTTTAGCGGTTTCGTTATTTTTTAGCCGTAAGCTTAATTTTAGCTATGACTTTGAGTCCTTTTTTCCGGATAACGACCCCGCCCTACCCTTTTTTAAACAGTATCGCCAAGCCTTTGGGCACGATAATGAATTTGTTTTAATTGCCCTGCAAAACGATAAAGGCATCTTTAAAAAAGATTTTCTTACCAAAGCTGATACACTTACCAAACAGCTAAAAAAACTGACTTTTGTAGAAGAGGTTATTTCGCCATCAAATTTAAAGCGCACCTCGCTGCAAGGCTTTGCATCCCTACAAACTCCCCTGCTCCATTATCAAAATGAGGGTTTATATAAAGATGATTCTGCCTACATATATAAGTCATCGC
>DATHOW010000028.1:0-9475 GCA_035484495.1 Bacteroidia bacterium
TTTTATTTTTATCTTGCTCTTTAAATTGGAGTAAAATGTATGTCTCAACAAACATTTGTTTTTAAAAAATTTAGCATTCACCAGCATAAGTGCGCACATAAAGTCGGCACTGATGCCGTGTTAATTGGCTCGTGGGCAGAAGCAAGTAAAGCAAACACTATTTTAGATATTGGTACCGGCACCGGCATTATTGCTTTAATGATGGCGCAAAAAAGTAATGCGCAAATTGATGCCATTGATATTGAGCAAGGCTCGTTTGAGCAGGCTACAGAAAATGTTGAGCACTCTATTTGGGCAAAAAGGCTGCACGTTTATCAGAAAAGTTTACAGGATTTTGCAACTAACACTAATAAAAAATATGATGTTATAATCACCAATCCACCTTATTTTGTTGATTCTTCTAAGGCTCCGGATGAAGAAAGAAGTCATGCTAGACACACTGACACACTTACTTTTGCTGAATTACTTACAGGGGCAAAAAAATTGTTAAATGAAAGGGGCATGTTTTATATTATACTGCCTACCAAAGAAGCCATTGATTTTAAAGCTTTGGCTGAAAAAAACAATATGTATTTAACTAAGTTATTGCGAGTAAAAACAAAGTCTTCTAATGATTTAGAAAAACGACGCATTATGTTGTTTAGGTTTACTAAAGAACCGCTTGCCGAGCAAATACTAAGCATTGAAAACGAGGGCAGACATAACTATACCGAAGAATACAAGCAATTAACCGGCGATTTTTACCTGCATTTTTAAGCTTGCTCTTTATAAATTAAAGCAACTGCATAGGCGTTAGCACCATCTTCTCTGCCCACATAACCCAATTTTTCGTTTGTGGTAGCTTTAATAGAAATATCTTCTTCGGTAATTTGTAAAATAGGAGCTAACGCTTTTTGCATGCTTGCTATATGTGGGTTTATTTTAGGTTGCTCTAAACACAAGGTGCAATCTACATTACCAACTTTGTATTTTTTTTGTTGAAGTAATTGCATGGTTTGTTTTAAAAGCACCTTACTATCTATGCCTTTAAAACTATCATCGGTATTAGGGAACTGATTTCCAATATCTCGTAATCCTGCGGCACCCAATAAAGCATCGCAAATGGCATGAATTAAAACATCGGCATCGCTATGACCCACACAACCTTTTGTATGTGGAATTTGCACGCCACCCAACCACAAAACTTTCCCTTCTTGCAAAGGGTGCACATCAAAACCAAAGCCTATTTTTATATTCATAATTAGTTATTTTTTCTGTTTTTAACTTCTTCAAAGGCCTCATCGTAATCTGGACGAATTGTACCAAAAATTCTATCCCACCATAAAAAGTATAAACTATAATTGCCTTTAAAATGATGGTGGTGTTGGTTATGATTTACAGACGTATTTATCCATTTACCAACCCAGCTTTTATTAAATTTTTTAGGGTAAACTTCCCAACCCAAATGCCCATACACATTATAAACCATTAGTGATAAAAAGAAAATAAATAAATGCCACCTGCATAAAGGCATCATAAAAATTAGTAGAACAAAAATGCCGATTTCTACAACTGCCTCTAAAGGATGAAAAGCAAAAGCCGCAAAGGGAGATGGATTAGTTGATTTATGATGTACTAAATGAACTGAATTAAATAATTTAGGGTGGTGCATTAAACGATGTGCGAAATAAAAGTAAGCATCGTGCACAAAAAACATAATGGGGAAAGCCACCCAAAAATACAGCGTACTAGCATCGTACTTACCCGGATATGTATAAAATTGCGTGTACTGCCTGATTGGTGTAAGTAATATTAGTGTGGGTGCTAAAGAGAAGATAAAAATGGTGCAAACAGAATATAAAATTTCTCTTCTATAATCTTTATTAGAAGGGAATTTTAATTGGATTTTTTTGAAAGATAATTTTTTGCGAAGCCATACGTACCAAATAAGCCAAGCCGCACCTGCTAATAGAAAATAACGTAAAGCTATAAGAAGTAAAAAATCGGACCAAGAGGTAGGATGCATAATGCAAAGATAACAACTTTCTATTGGCTATTTCTCGAAGCCTTTGTTGCCTTGCAAGCCCCCTGTATGTATAGCCACAATGGTTGAACCTTCTTTAAAACTGCCTTTTTGAATTTTATCAAAAATGCCATACATCATTTTTGATGTGTAAACATAATCAAGTGGAATATTAAATTGATTTTCAAAATCGGTTTTAAAAGAAAGTAGTTCGGCAGTTGTTTTCGCATATCCACCAAAATGATAATCCCCAATAATGCTGAATTTTGGATTTTGACTTTCAGGATTTCCAATCAATTTATTTACCTCATCCGTTAAATAATCAGCCCCTTTTAAAGCGCTAAAGCCTATGGCTTGTTGATGTGATTTTAATCCTGTCGCAATTCCTGCAAGGGTTCCACCACTTCCAACCGGGGTGCAGATATAATCAAAATCAATAGAGATGTAATCTATAATTTCTTTACAGCCTTTTACTGCTAATGCATTTGAGCCCCCTTCGGGTAATAAATAAAAATCACCGAATTTATTTTTCAATGCTTCAATAAAAGATGACTCTGTTTTACTTCTATAATCACTACGAGAAACAAAATGTAGTTCTACTCCTTTTTCTTTGCAGTAATTTAATGTATCAGAATATATTTTTGGCTCTTCTCCTCTAACCACAGCTATAATTGGTAATGGATTGTTGTTGACGGAGGCTGCCGCAGCCAAGTGATTACTCCATGAGCCGCCAAAAGTCAGTATCTTTTTAAAACCTTGCTTTTGGGCTTCTTCGAGGTTATATTTTAGTTTAAATAATTTGTTGCCGCCTGCGTACAAATCAATAGCATCAAGCCTTAGCAGGTATAAATTTACTTTATGAGATACAGTTAACTCATTTTCAATTTTTTGAAAGGCTATATTTTTAGGCATCAATAACATTTTTTAAAGTTACACAGGCAAACAAATTTTGCTACTTTTAAACCGAAATAAATTAATAGTATTTTTGCAACATGATTAACAGAGTAGTTAAGAACGTAGATGAGGCAATTGCCGACGTAAAAGATGGCATGACCCTTATGGTTGGTGGCTTTGGATTATGTGGCATTCCGGAAAATTGTATTGCCGGACTAGTTCGTAAAGGGGTAAAAAACCTTACTTGCATTAGTAATAATGCCGGAGTTGATGATTTTGGCTTAGGATTACTGTTACAGACCAAGCAAATAAAGAAAATGATTTCTTCCTATGTAGGTGAAAATGCTGAATTTGAGCGCCAAATGCTTAGCGGTGAGTTAGAAGTAGATTTGGTTCCGCAAGGCACCTTGGCTACACGCTGTATGGCTGCGGGCTACGGCATGCCGGTTATTTTTACACCAGCGGGTGTAGGCACCGAAATTGCCGAAGGTAAAGAGGTTCGTAAATTTTCTTTCCATGGTGTTGAAAAGGATTATTTAATGGAACACGCTTTTGAAGCCGATTTTGCCTTAGTAAAGGCCTGGAAAGGCGATACTGCCGGAAATTTAATTTACCGTTCAACTGCTAGAAATTTTAACCCCATGATGGCTATGGCTGGTAAAATTACTGTTGCCGAAGTTGAGCATTTAGTGCCTGCCGGAGAACTTGACCCTGATCAAATACATACACCTGGCATATATGTGCACCGTATTTTTGAAGGAAAAAATTACGAAAAGCGCATTGAACAAAGAACTGTAAGAAAAAAATAAATATCAATTATCATTGCGAGAAAAGTGAAGTTCTCCCAATAAATTATAACCAATAAAAAAATAAAAATGGAACTATACTTAGACTCAGCAAACTTAAAAGAAATTGAAGAAGGTTTTAAACTTGGCTTTTTAGATGGATTAACCACCACGCCTACATTTATGCAGCGCGAAGGCATTACAGACATTGATGGAACAATTGTAAAATTGAGCAAAATTGTACCTGTGCTTCAAATTGAAGCTTTAGGAGATACTGCTGAAGATATTTTAAAAGAAGCAAAACGTCAGTTGGCTTTAGGCTTAGATAAAAATAAAACAGTTTTTAAAATCCCGGTTTCGTTAGAAGGTGTACGTGCATGCAAAATGTTACGTAACGAAGGTTTATTGGTTAACGTGCATTTGGTTTACACTTTGCAACAAGCTTATATGGCTATGCAAGCGGGTGCAACCTATGTTTGTCCATTAGTTGGTCGTTTACAAGACCAAGGGCACGATGCTTTAACTTTAGTTGAGCAATGTGTTGATGCAGTTGATTATTATGGATACGATACAAAAATCATGTTCTCTTCGGTTAGAACGGTTGAGCATGTTAGAAATGCTATAAACATTGGTGTACACACTATTACTGTTCCATTAAAAATAATGAAACAACTTACCGAAAATAATTTTACTACGGTTGGAACCGACCAATTTATTGCAGATACTCGTTTAATGACGGTACGTGTTAAAGAAGCCATTAATGCTGTAAATCCTTTGGTACAAGCTGATACAAATATTACTGAGGCTATTGTAAAAATGACTGAATTTGGTTTTGGTGCTATTACGGTAGTAAGTAAAGACAACTCCGTACTTGGTGTGTTTACAGATGGCGCACTTCGTCGTTTAATTTCTGAAAAAGGCAGAGATGTTTTACAGAAAAAATTAAGCGACTTAACTTTTAACGCGCCTATTAGCGTTGAAGCAGGTGCTTTATTAAATGAAGCGGCAGGTGTATTTAAAAAGACAAACGTAGATACATTATTAGTACTTGAAAATGGCAAGCCAATTGGAATGCTTGATATTCAAGACATGAAAGGGTAATTTTATCAAATTATACACATGCAAAAGGGCATCAATTGATGCCCTTTTGTAGTTTAAAGATGTTTAGTTTCCTATTTAAATCTTTACTAAAAAATCATTTTTATTCATTGCTTCTTCAGCATAGGAGAATGTAGAAAGTATATCGGCTTTGCCATCCACTACAGCTACATCATGTTCAAAATGTGCCGATGGTTTTTTATCTTTTGTAATAATTGTCCAACCATCATTTAATTGCTTTATATCTTTTGTTCCTAAATTAATCATAGGCTCAATAGCAATGGTTAAACCATTTTGAATTTTAGCACCGCTGCCACGTTTACCATAATTAGGCACTTCGGGTTTTTCGTGCATGTTTCTACCTAAACCATGTCCTACTAACTCACGTACAACGCCATAACCATGTTTTTCGGCATAGGTTTGTATAGCAAAACTAACATCCCCAATACGGTTGCCAGCTTTTACCTGCTCTATGCCAACATATAAACTCTCTTTAGTAACACGCACTAAATCCTGCACTTCTTTTTTAATTTCTCCGGCACAAAAAGTATAAGCATGGTCGCCAACAAAGCCTTCCTTCTTTACACCACAATCAACCGAAATAATATCGCCACTTGTAATAACTTTATTAGATGGAATACCATGTACAACCTGTTCGTTCATAGAAAGGCATAAACTTGCCGGGAAACCGTGGTATCCTTTAAATGCAGGCACACCTCCATTATCTCTAATAAACTCTTCTGCTATTGTATCTAAGTGTTTTAAACTAACACCTTCTTTAATTTCAGAAGCCACCAATCCTAATGTTTTAGAAACAAGTTGCGCCGCATGGCGCATTAATTCAATTTCTTCAGCTGTTTTTAAATAAATCATTTTCCAAATAGTCGTTTTAAAAAAGAGTCGTTCTTTTTGTTGTAATTTTTATGTGCTTGTTCATCCTCGTACTGGTGATTATAATCACCACCTTCGGGATGAAGCGTTTGCCATATTTTGCTCCAGCCCGGGAAGCCGCCTACATTGCGGTCGTCAATAAAAATATCGGCATTTATTTTTCGGCTGATAGAATGCGTGTATTGTTCTTCGGGGTAGCTTTTATTTACAGCATAAAATTCTACCCCTTTTTCTTTACAATAAGCAACAGCCTCTTCTAATAAATCACCATCTCTAAAAGTCCACAAAATAAGTTTATGCCCTTTTTTTTGCAAAGCCTTCAATGTATCGAAAGCAAAAAGCATTTCTTTTCCAATAGCCGGATAATCATGCTCCACAATGGTTCCATCAAAATCAACCGCTATTGTTTTACCATCATTTCTTATCATCTTTCTATAAATTATAAGCTTTGTTTACACTCAAATCAGCATTTAACTCATACATGCGTGGTTGCGCCGTGCCAATTTCAAATTCAAGAATTTGAGCTGGTGTCATTTTTTCAAGATGCATAATTAAAGCACGTAAACTGTTACCATGCGCTGCAATTACTATGTTTTTGCCAGTCTTTAATTTAGGTGCAATTTCTTTTTCGAAATATGGAATAACACGTGCAGCAGTATCTTTTAAACTTTCGCCATTAGGTGGGGCAATATCATAACTTCTACGCCAAATTTTCACTTGGTCTTCCCCAAATTTTTCGGCAGTTTCTGCTTTGTTCAGCCCCTGTAAATCACCATACATGCGCTCGTTAAGTGCTTTATTATAAGTAATGGGGGTATTGCTTTGTCCACAAACTTCTAAAGCAAGTTTTAATGTGTTTTGTGCACGTTTTAAATCAGATGAATAACCTTCATTAAAAATAATGCCTTTTAATTTTTGTCCGGCAGCTTTAGCTTCTTCTACCCCCTTTTCCGTAAGTTCAACATCAACCCATCCGGTAAATTTATTTTCTAAATTCCAAACGGATTGACCATGTCTAAAAATGACTAATTGTGACATAAAATTTCTTTTTGCAAAAATACTATTTTAAAGTAAGATATGGGAATTGAGATTTATCTACCCTACTTCTTTGGTGCGGCCTCTATTTTGGCTAAGGCCAGGGCAATTCTACGGGTAATTTCAACACCTAGCTTGCTAACATATCCTGAAACTATTTTAGCAGGCGTGTTTACATCTGCGGGAAATTTAATGCTACAAGTGCCCGAATTAATTTCTTTAGCATCAACTGTAAACACGGTATAATGCAATGTTATAATTCGTTCGGCAGCTGCACCTATATCCCCTGAACCAAGTTGGTTAGAAACTATATCTAATTGGTTAACAAATAAAAATAAATCGGTTTTGTGCTTTGCGTAAAGGCCTGGAATAAGAACAGGACTAGTTACCTGTGCATTCATAAAACGAGCATCGGCATTTGTTTCAATTAAAACCTGTCCGTTTTTTATAGTTGCATTTTTACCCTTCTCTTCTACAGGAGCTTTGTAGTTAGATTGGTCGGGTACTTTTTCATAGTTAAAAGTGATGCTTTTGTAGATAGCCAAAATATCTTTTTTGTACTTGGCGGTATCTTTCAATAAATCTAACACCTCGTACTTTTGCTTTAAAGCTTTTGTTAATTCAGCATTTATTCCTTTTCTAAAAGCCTCTTTTATTTCTTTTTGATTGAGTTTTGTTTCTGCATTTATTTTATGATCAATTTGACTCATATATAACTTAGGCTCAAACGGAATAACCATTATTTTATGCTTAATTTGCGAGTAAGACGCAAGGGATAAAAGACAAAAAACAAGTAGGGAAATTATTTTTTTCATTTAGTTAATTTCAGAAAGAATTAGTTTTTCAATTTCATCGCTATCCCATTTTTTATCAATATTGGGCATAGCCATTATTTTATCCATAATGCTTTGCTGTTTATTCCCCTCTTGCAGAGCTTTGCTGTATCGTATTTGTGGACTAAAAGTAACCATAGGATAAAGCGGAATCCATTTATCGGGGTGTTTTTCACTAAAACGCGCTTCAATTTTTTTCTGCAATAAAAAAACAGGGTCGGCGGTTTTATCACGCATTTCAATAAAATTGCCAACCGCTAAATCAGCAATGGCATCGGCATCGGGTTTGCGTAGTAATTGATATTCATTTAAAATAGTTTCCCAGTTTTCGTTGTGTTTAGCAATTAATTCATCTAACACCACACAATCTTCAAAACCACAATTCATGCCTTGTCCATAAAAAGGAACAATAGCGTGAGCCGCGTCTCCAATTAAAGCTATTTTGTTATCAAATGTCCAAGGAAAACATTTTACAGTTACTAAAGACGATACCGGATTATTCATAAAATCTTCTAATAACGTTGGCATTAACGATACAGCACTTGGGAATTCTTCATCAAAAAATTTCTTTACGGCTTCTTTGGTTTTTAAATTGGCAAAAGATTTTTCTCCTTCAAAAGGTAAAAACAACGTACAGGTGAAATTACCATCGGGGTTAGGCAAGGCAATCATCATAAAACTTCCGCGAGGCCAAATGTGCAGAGCATTTTTTTCTAATAAAAATTCGCCATTTTTGCCCGGAGGGATAATCAACTCTTTATAACCTGCTTCGATGTAATGTTGATTATACTCAAACCTATCGCTTGAGAGCTGCATGTTTAAACGACTTGCCGCAAAAGCACCATCAGCACCAAATAACAAATCGCTGGTAGATGCAGTTGTTTTTTTTGTTTCGTTATGCTCAAAATGCGCCGTAAGATTTGCCCTATCTATATTCGTGCAACGTTCGTTAAAATGAATTTTTACACCCGCTTGTTGCTCGGCTAAATCCATCAGCTTCATATTTATATCGGCACGAGAGACGGAATAAATGGCTTGGTCTTTTTTTCCGTAAGGGAAAAATGCCGTGGTACCATTTTTATTATGAATAAACCTGCCATACATAGGGATGGCAATTTTTTTAATATCATCGGCTATACCAACACCTTCTAAACCTCTCCAACCTCGGTCGCTAAGAGCTAGGTTAATAGATTTACCTGCACTTATGTTTGCTTTGCGCATATCAGGGCGGCGCTCGTAAATATTTATTTTATGTCCACGTTTAGCCAAATAAATTGAAAGTAATGAGCCAACCAATCCCGCGCCAACTATGTTTATGTTTTTACCCATATTACAAATTACGTTATTTTTTAGTGTATTTATCCATCAGCCCTTGATTTTTTCTTATCATTTCAATAGCAAGGTTAATTCTTTTTGTTCGCGTCTCTTCTCGTTTGGCACTATTAATCCAAAACATATAATCTTTACGGCGACCAAAATTAAGGCCTTCAAAATTTATAAGAACCCCGTTTAATTTAAACGCCTTTTTTACATCAATAGGTATAACCACTGTTTTATCTTTTGCAGCTAAAAGTTTTTTACCTGCTTTATTATTATCAACCGCCTCGAAAAGATACATTAATAATATCTCTTCGTCAACCTGATTTATATCAGTATACCTGATATGGCGATTATGCAAAGTGCCTTCGTGATTTTTAAGAATTTTCTTTTTATCTTTTAATAAAGCCCCCTGAAAGAAAACAAAATTTACAAATTTTTGATGAGCTGCAATACCGCAAATCATTCCCTCGCAATAGTAATTGGGTCCCCATTTCCAATCCTCAATAATGCCCGCATCGGCTTTTAAAGCAATGCTGCGTAGTTTTTGACATATTTTTTTACTCCAAGCAGGCAGGGCTTCAATGTATTTATCTATTTCAACCGAAGCATTTGGGTTA
>DATHOW010000029.1:0-7199 GCA_035484495.1 Bacteroidia bacterium
ACTCAACTAATAAAATACCATTACGAACTACGATACCACCAAGGGCTACGATACCGATACCCGTCATAACAATACTCATATCCATTTTAAAGATGGCTGTGCCCAGTAACACCCCAATGATACTCAGCACAATTTCTGATAAAATAATTAATGGTTTACCCAATGAGTTGAATAATGCCACTAATACTAACAACATTAAACCAACGGCAGTTAACATAGCATTACCTAAGAAACTTGCGGTTTCTTTTTGATCTTCTTGCTGACCTGCAAATTTAACGGTGATGTCGCCATGTGGTCTGTAACCTTCGGCAACCTTTTGTAATTTAGCTACAACCTCGTTTGCATTGTAACCTTCTTTTACATCAGATGACAACGTGATAACACGTTTGTTGTTTTTACGTTTGATGCCTGCAAACGTATAATCGTAACGAATGTTACAAACTGATGACAGAGGAACAGAACGAACTTGACCACCAAGGTTCATATCGCGATAGGTAATTTTTAAATTACGAAGTGCTTCGATATCGATACGCTGGTCAAACTTGTAACGCAATTGGATTGGATACTCATCATCAACATCGCGAAACTTAGAAGCCTCGATACCATATACCGCACCACGAATTTCGGTAGCTAAACTATAAGTAGAAAGTCCTTCACGATTTGCACGTTCGCGGTCGATATCAAAAACAATTTCGGGTTTGTTACTTTCGAAATCAGATTTTAAACTTTCCATGCCCTGTACTTTTGATGAGTCGATAAACTTTTTAAACGTAGTAGCATTATATACTAAGTCATCAAAATCATCGCCAGAAACCTCAATACTAATTGGTTTAGCAGTTGGAGGACCGGCTTGTTCTTTATTAACGGTTATGTCAACACCCGGTAAATCCCATTTGATATCTTGTAATTTTTTCAAATAATCATTTGTGGCAATGCCATGACGTTTTTCGAATTCAACAAAGTTGATGGCAATTTTACCACGGTTAGGATATTTGTTTTGGTCGCCATCGCGTGGGTCGGTTGTACCAATGGTTACGTTAGTGATGATAGACTCAACGATGTCGTTACTTTCGCCAACAACTGAATATACTTTATGTTCTACCTTACGCATCAGGGCGTTAGTAACAGCAGGATCGGTACCGGTAGGAAGTTTTACATATACATAAACATTGTTTGGGTCGCCTTGCGGAAAGAACACCACTTTAGGGCTACGTGCTGCAAAGAAAAATACAGAACCAAAGAATACGCCTACTACAATTCCTAAAGACGCCCAAGGGTGTTTTAAAGAATATTTTAATGCCCTTGTATATACATTTTGAAATGCAGGCCAAGCTTTAAACTGCCAGTACTCAATTACTTTGTATAACCATAAACGGTTTACAATTAAAAACAAACCAAGAAATATAACCAAGTTACCTACAAACATACTGCCGCTTGCGTAAGAAAGTAAAGCAACGATACCGTAAATGATTAATTGCAAACGTGCTTTTTTGGTAATTTTACCATGCTCTTTAGATTCTTCTTCGTGAGATTTCATAAAATCAACAGCGAACACCGGATTGATTATATAAGCAACAAACAGCGATGCCAATAATGCTATGATTAGAGTAACCGGTAAGTAGTACATAAACTTACCAATGATACCAGGCCAAAATGCAAGAGGAATAAATGGTGCAAGTGTTGTAATAGTACCAGATAATACAGGCATAAACACCTCGCCGGCAGCCATTTTAGCGGCAGTTTTTATATCGCGTTTGCCATTATCAAACAAACGGTGTGTGTTTTCGATTACCACAATGGCATCATCCACCACTATACCGAGTGCGAGTAAGAATGCGAATAACACAATCATATTAAAGGTAAAGCCTATGCTTGGCATTATTAAAAACGCGATGAACATAGATAGCGGTACAGACAATGCCACAAACAATGCATTGGTTACACCCATAAAAAACATTAACACTACGGTTACTAAAATAAAACCAATAATGATAGTGTTTATTAAATCATGCAACGTAACTTTTGTTTTAGAGCTTTGGTCGCCACTTACAGTTACTTCTAATCCTTTAGGAAAAGAGTGCAATTTCATATCATCGATTACTTTATAAATTTTATCGGAAGCGTCTATTAAGTTTTCGCCCGAACGTTTAATTACGTTTAGTGTAATTACGTTTTTACCATGTGTGCTTGAGTAACTTTCTTGTTCTAAAAAACCATCTTTTACCTCAGCAAAATCTTTAATAAACAGTTTAGCGCCTGATGCTGATGTAACCACAATGTTTTCTATCTCTTTAGGATTTTTAAATTCGGATTTGATAGAAAGTGTTGGTTTCATTCCGTTTAAGGGAACATTACCACCTGTTAGCGATAAGTTTTCAGCAGATATAGCACGAGATACATCGGTTAATGTAAGCTGCGCTGCCTGCAATTTATACATATCAATGTTTACCTGAATCTCTCTATCTAAAGCACCAACAATTTTTACCTCGTTAATTTCTTTTAAACCCTCAATTCTATCCTGTAAATCTTCGGCGTGTTTTTTAAGTTCTTTTAAATCGTAGTTACCCGCAATGTTAATGTACATGATTGGAATTTCGGAGAAAGCAATCTCTTTAATCATGGGCTCTTGTGTAAGATCCTGCGGTAAATCAGAGCGCGCATCATCTACGGCATCTTTTACTTTTACCTTAGCCTCTTCTACACTTACGTTGGTGTTAAACTCAACTACAATTACCGATACATCTTGCAACGATGTACTGTTAAACTTTTTAATGCCCGAAACAGCTTTCAGCTTTTTTTCGATTGGTTTAGTAATTGTGTTTTCGATATTGGTTGGTGAGTTACCGCCGTTAACTGTGTTAATGTAAATGGTTGGCACAGTTATATCGGGGAAGTTTTCTTTAGGCAATGAGTTGTAAGTCATTACACCCACAATGCATATAAAGATGGTGATGAGATAGACAGTCATTTTATTGTCTATAGCCCAACTTGATGGTTTAAATTCTTTAAATTTATCTAACATACTAAATGTTTTATTTTATTTTTTTAAAGTGATAAGGTCGCCGTCGTTAAGTACATCATAACCTGCCGTTATAAGCATATCGCCGGCTTTTAAGCCATCAACCACTTCGATAAGGCCGTTGTACTCGCGATTAGTTTTAATTACTTTTTTAGTTGCATGACCATCTTGTGCTATAAGCACATAATTATCGGCGGTACCACGTTGAATGAATTTTACCGGCACCACAATTTCCGGTGCTGCCGATTGAAAATCGTTGATGCGAAGTTTAGCTACCATATTTGGATGATACTCTTTTGAGTTATCTAAGTTTACCTCAACATTGAATGTGCGGCTTAAAGAACTAATAGCACGCGATGCGTAAGAAACTTTTGCGTTGATAGAATCTTTAGTATCTGGGAACAACACTTGCACCTCGTTACCTGTTTTTACACGGTTAGCATAACTCTCGGCCACATCAGCCTTAACTTTTAAGTTAGAGAAATTAATTACCGTAATAGCATTTAAGCCCGGCATAACTGATTGACCCACTTTAATGTTTACCATATCTACCGTACCATTGATAGGAGAAATAACTTTGCTCATGCGAATTTGCTCTTGCATGCTACCCATTTTATTTTCTAAACTCTCTTTAGTAGTTTTAGCTTGCAGGTACTGTATCTCAGTTCCTATTTTTTGATCCCACAGGTTTTTTTGGCGATCGTACACTTGTTTAGCCAAATCTAAATTGGTTTGCAAATCTTGCAATTGTTGTTGTATTGCTCGTGCATCAGTTTCGGCAAGCACTTGTCCTTTAATAACCTGATCGCCTACTTTTACATTTATTTTTGTAACCGTACCCGGCATTTCAGATGATAAGGCCACGTTTTCATCGGCATCTATCCTACCCTGAATTTCGATATAGGTGCGGAATGTTTGTGGCGTTAAAGCCATAGCAACCACCTCGGTAGATTTCTCTTTTTTAGTGGTATCGGTTTTAGCCAAAGCTTCTTCAAGGGCAGTAATTTTAGTTTCTAAAGCTGATTTATCTTTTTTAAGTTTCTCTAGTTCGGCTTTTTTATCGGGCGCGCCACAAGCCATCATTAGCGTGGCGATTGAGATGTATAAAAGTTTGTTTTTCATATCGGTTGTTTTTATAATTCTGTTTTTTATTTAGTTAAAGTTCCGGTTGCTTTTTGATAATCTATTTTCGCAATAATTAAATCGTACAAGGAGTTAAAGTAATTTGTTTCAGACGTACGTAAATCGTTTTCGGTTGTATTCATATCTAAACTTGAACCGATGCCTTGCTCGTATTTCTTTTTAGTTACATCATACACGTTTTTTGCAAGTGCTATGTTCTTTTTTTGTGTTTGTAAAGATGCCATAGCATTTTTATAATTTGCGGTAGCGCTTTGAATTTCGAAATCGATAGATTGTTTTAATTGCGTAAACGTGTTTTGTGTTTTAAGCAAATTAATTTTTGCTTGTTGCACGCGCCAGTGTTTTTGTAAGCCATCAAAAATGGGTACATTAAGTGTTGCCCCAAAATAGCCAAAGGGGAACCAATTTTTTTTATTAAAATCTAACTGATTTTTTTGAAACTGCTCGGCCAATAAACCGTAACCCGATAAGGTTGGCAGATAAGACATGCGGTATCTTTTTAAATCTAATTCGTTTAATTTTTGTTGCGCCTCTAACACCATAAACTCAGGGCGAGCACTTGGGTCAACTTTATCGGCACTTAAGTTTTGTAAGTCTTCTCCATTTTCGATTTTAGTTAGGTTATCGGTAAGTTCGATGTTTGTGCGTAACTCATAACCCATTTGAAATTTTAGTGCCAGTTCGCTTACTTCAACCAAGCGTAGTGTTTTTTCTTTTTCGGTAACCAGGTTGTTGTAGCTTACTTCTAATCTATCCACATCAATTTTTTCGGCAAAGCCATTTGTGTTTAACGCAGTGGTGTTATCTTTTAGGGTTTTAACACGATCGATATTTATATCTAGAATTTTAATGCGCTCTTTATTTACCAACACACCGTAATATGCTTTAGATACGTTTTGTGCGGTTTCGACCTTACTACGTAATAAATTTTTTTGCGATAGGTTTACCAACTCTTTAGCCGCTTGCAAACCAACCAAGTAATCGCTGCTAAAAATTAATTGACTAGCCGAAGCACTTGCCGTAACGTTATAAGTTACCCCAAACTTAACCGGAATATATGTGCCTGCGGGTGCACCAAAAATTTGCCCCGGAAGTAATGAGGTTGGAATTAAGGCGTTATCGCGCAAATCGGCTACACCATTTATTTGCGGCAAGCCCAATCCCGTTATTTCGTTTTTTTTGTAGGTGTTTAACTTCGAATCGTTCTCGACATTTAGATAAGTGTTGTTGTGTTTTAGTGCATAGTCGATAGCCGCTTGCAAGGTAAATTGCTTAACGGCGGTATCTGCCTGACTGTACACTTTTAGCTGCCCTATGCATAATAAGGCTACTACTACGAGTATGCTTTTTTTAGTGTTCATATATTTATTCTTCTTCGTGTTTGTTTTTATATTTATTAATGAGCTTATGTCCTTTAACGGTAGAGATGCCATGCATAAAAATGTCCATAATAAGTTGATGCGCTTTTGCCATTGATATGTTTTCGAATGCAAAATCAGACCTACCCATAAACATATCCATTTGCATTACGCGATACTGTGCGGCAAAATCTATATCCAAATCGCTGCGATATAAACCTAGTTTTACACCTTCGGTAATGTTGCGGTTAATGTTGGTGCAAATGCACTCGCTTTTAAACTTTTTAAAATCGCCCAGGGCTTTGGAAAACTGTTTATTTAAATCGTAGAAAAAAACAGGGTTAATTTCGGCAAACACTTTTTGAATGTGGATGGAAATTAAAATCATTTCGTGAATGGGGTCTTTAGCCTCTTTACGCATTTCTTCCATCATGAGCTGACTTTTTTTCAACTCGGTTTCGCTTAGCTGATTTACGATATCATCTTTCTCTTTAAAAAAACGATAAATTGTTTTTTTGGAAATGCCCATCTCCTTGGCAATGTCATCCATTGTAATGGCTTTGATACCATATTTGTAAAACAGGTTTAGCGAGGTTTCTAATATTTTATCTTTTACTTCCATTTGTTATAAATCGGGAACAAAACTATGGAAACTTATTTTGTCTTGCAAGTTTCCTTTTAAAAAAATTAACATTTTTCTGCCAAAGCAAGTTATTGGTAGGCGAAAATGGGAGAAATAGAGCTAAATTTTAGGTGTATAGTTGAAAACATACTAGCTGTTTAGGGCAAAAAACTTACCTTTAGCATGCTTTTTTAAACAAAAAACAGAAGAATGAAAAAATTACTACTTGCAGCCTTATTTTTAATAAGCTTAGGTTTACAAGCCCAAGATAAATGGGATACTATTAACCACAATGGCTTTAGCCAACATGCCAATTTTGATTTTATAAAAGTTTTTAAAGGAAAGCTTTATGTAGGAGGAGATAGCACGCCGCCCTCGTTAGGTAGATTGGCTAACCCCAATGGGGTGCAAAATACAATTAACAAAGATGCTTTACGCATATTTTCGTCGGTCAACGGAACTACGTTTACAGAAGATCCCGGTTTTTACAATGTTGTACGTACAGGCGATTTTATATGTGGTGTTGCAGCTAATAATAACCTTATGTTTATTAGCACAGGTGCTAACGGTAATAATGTAAATGTTACGCCACAAGTGTACCGATTTGACGGAACTACTTATGCTATACACGATACCATACATTACGATACAGCCGCAGCTAGTGTTAATAAACTTGCCGTTGCCTCAACAATAGGTGCTTTGGCTTTGTTTTCGCCTATGGGAATTAATGATAGTATTTATGCGTTTATAAGTCCCAATCAAAACGGTAATCATACTTTTATGTCATCTATTTACAAATCATCGGCAAGTAACCCACATTGGGTTAACGCAGGAAGGTTTTCGACAGGGTCAGGCATTAATGCTGTTAATGATGCTATAGTTTGGAAAAACCGTTTATATATTACAGCCACCATTACTGACGCTAACTTTAATACTTACTCTAATATACTAAGTACGGTAGACGGTAGCAACTGGGATACCATAACGCGTATAAGTACTGTATTTGCCAACCTAGGCCTAGGCACAACAACTACACATTACTTTAATAAATTTGAAA
>DATHOW010000030.1:0-15161 GCA_035484495.1 Bacteroidia bacterium
ATCAATAGCATTAACAATTTTAAGGTCACTAAAATGGACTTAAAAAGCGTTGAGGGTGAAATAAATGTTAGTATAAACAACCCAAATAGCAAAAGCTTTAAAGTATATAAATCCAAAGCAACTGTTTTTGTTGGGGGTACAAAACTAGGAATGGCACGTATTGTGAAAAAAGTAAAGATTCCTGCCAATTCAAGTGTAGATAACACGTTTATTTTACGTGGAGATTTTAAAGAATTAAACCTCGGAACCATAGCCAACATCACTATGGGCAAACCTGCGGTAGAGATTAAAGGTTATTTAAAAGCCGGCAAATGGTTTTACAAAAAGAAATTCCCAATAGATCAAAAGCAAAAAATATCGGGGCAAGATTTTAAAAGTTTACTTCCTGGGTTCTAGTCATGAAGAAAAAAGAAATCATCAACCATATTGTTACTTGGCTTAATGCTTATTCTAACCAATCGTTTACACAAGGTTTTGTTATTGGTATATCAGGTGGAATAGATTCTGCTCTTACTTCTACACTTTGTGCTTTAACTAAAAAGCCTGTTATTGTGCTTAACATGCCCATTAGGCAACATAAAGCTGAGTTTGACAGAGGTGCTGAACATATTGAGTGGTTAAAGAAAAAATTTTCTACTGTTACATCAGAGCTTGTAGACCTTACCGGAATTTTTGAAAAAGTCGAAAATGATTTCCCTCCTTCTATTCAAGATTTTTTAACTATGGCTAATACACGCGCACGTTTGCGCATGCTTACACTGTATGCTTTTGCCGGGCATCATAAAATGTTAGTTGCAGGCACAGGTAATAAAATAGAAGATTTTGGCGTAGGTTTTTTTACCAAGTATGGCGACGGCGGTGTTGATGTTAGCCCAATTGCCGATTTATTAAAAAGTCAGGTTTATGCCTTAGCTAAAGAATTAAATGTGGTAGAAAGCATTTTAAAAGCTAAACCTACTGATGGTTTATTTGCAGATGAACGTAGCGATGAAGACCAAATAGGCGCCACCTACGACGAGCTTGAATGGGCAATGACAGCTATAGAAAACAAGGTAGATGAGAAAATTTTTTCTGTAAGAGAAAAACACGTAATGGAAATTTACCTTGGTAGAAACCGAGCCAACAAACATAAAATGGAAGCCATCCCCGTTTGTAAAATCCCTAAGGAGTTGTTTAAGACAACATAAACTCTTTTACACTTTTTTCTGAAATGTTTTTTTGTTCCAAACAAGTGTAAGCAAATTTGTCTTGCCAATATTTAGCTAAATATTCTTGTTCACTCTGTCCGGGTGTTGGTATCAGTAAAGCCTTTAAACCAAGCGCATCTAAATCCATAAGTGTTGAGTAACCCGAACGACAAATTATTTTGCTTGATTCATTAAAAAGTTCTTGTAACTGTTTTGAGGAGGCTATATTAATTGGATAAAAATTAGATGGCAGTTTTTGTGTTCTATCATTAAAACTACCTCTTACCAAGACAATTTTATAGTTTGTGTTTACAAAAACTGAAATCAGTTTTTCTTCCAGTATCGTTCTTTGTGGTTCAGGACCCGACAATAAAATTAAAACGTCATACTTTTTTTGTTCCAGTTTCGTTTTTTCAAACCGGCTCAACGACCCAATAAAAACAATATTTTTTATGCCGTTTTTATTTGATAAAATTCCGCTTAAACGTTTTTCTACTTCCACATAATCGGGTATCCAGCAGGCATTATATTTATTAATAAAAGAGTTATTGATGCGATTAATTGCTTTCTCAAAAAATGGAGCTTGCACATTTAACTGATGTGTTATAAAAACGCTCTCTACATTTTCATTATAAAATCCAAAACGATTGTCGCTTATTACAACATCTATTTTGTTTTGTTTTAGATAGTTTGCCAGCCACTTGTTTTCTTTTCGCACAACCAAAAACAGTTTCGGCAACTGCATTAAAATTTTTAACCATAAAGGCAAAAATTTTGCATAACTCATATTATACCCAAACAGAGGCGCAAACTCCGCTCCACTTATTTCTTGCTCTAAAAAATTTTTCTGCTGATTTGTGCAGGCAATTACTAAACTGTTTTGCTGTTGTTGCAATTGTTTGATTAACGGCACACATCGCGCAGCATGCCCCATGCCCCAATCAAGTGGAGCAAGTAGTACTTTTTTATTGTATAAATTTATGGGTGAGCTAAGCACTTACTTTATAACCTGAACAAAACCTTTCAGTTTAATTACTTTTATGCCATAAAAATGGCGTTCGTTAACCGTGCAGGTATAAAAATAAACCCCATCGGTTACCTGTTGTTTCATTTGTTTCGATTTTCCATCCCAACCCAAAGCAGGGTGTGTGTTTTCATACACTACTTCGCCCCAACGGTTATACAGTGTAAAATCAACACTTAGTATATATTTATTTTTTACCGGTACATATAAATCATTTACATTATCGCCATTAGGTGTAAAAATATTTGGCAACTCGTATTCAGGACAATTATCTGTACAGGTCTCGTTATCTAACGGGCTTTGATTACCAACCGAATCTACAGCAACAACTACATAACAACCCGCTATGTTGCCGGTGTTTACATTGGTAATATAAGTTGTATCATTAGCATTTAAAACAGAGTCTATTTTAGTTAGAGCACTATCTTGTCTTGGAGTGTAATAAATATAATATTTAAGCACATCGGTTATATTACAAAGATGATCAGGGTTTGCCCAAGTAAGTTTGTTAAAAGAGGCATCGCAATCTCCGGCAATGCTTAATTTAGGCTGGCATGGCGGCGAATCGTCAATGGGTGTTACACATACTTTTTGCGAAAAATCATATAACGGACTAATAACATTAGGGTTTTTGTAAGTGCCTACACTTTGTATTTTAAAACAATAACTATGCGGGCTGTTATGAAGTCCAGTTGCAGTATATGTTGTTTGATGTGTGCTGTCAATTAAAGTATAACCTAAATCGTTGCTGTGTTGTTTAAAGATATAATATAGTGTATCTCTCCATGGGGTTTGAGATGTCCAATTAAGTACCGCCCTTTTATCGTGCCCAACCCCGGTAACAAATATGGAACTTGCGAAAGCACTACTTCCTTTATATTGGTTCGTGTCAACATAAAAATACACTTTATACTTATATTGTTTAGTTTGAGTATCTATAAACGTATCTGTAAATGTAGTATCTGTTAAAGTGTTTAGCTGCCCAAAATATGTTTTAGGCGTTGAGCTATATATAGTGTTTGTATAAGTACCCGCAGCATCCTCCCTTTGTAGTGTAAAATGGTATAATCCTTTATTCTTTACGAGTGTAGTATCAAAATTTATAGCATCTGCAACTGGCTTTCGCCACCTTACAAATATACTTCCCGCTGATGCATCCGTAGTATCAACACTTACATTTGTAATAATAGGCACCCCAAAATGAAGGGTTACACACATATTTGTGTTAAATGTTGGCGCCATACTCAAGGAGCCGTCCGCAAATCTTGCAATTACTATATATGAGTAACTGTTGCCGGGCGGAAGCCCTTGTCCATTATTAGTATCAAAATACGGGCTTGCGGTACACGTACCAATTACCTGAAAACCCGAACTTGCCGGAACACCTGTTTTGCATGGAACAGGTACATACTGTATACAATCATTAGTTTTGTAAATAATATACTCCGTTATAGGGTTTGGAACACTTATGCTACTTGAACATCCTACCGGCGGAAGCCAAGTTAGTTTAATGCTATCTCCTACAACAGTACCCGCTAAATTTTTTACAGCTGGCGACACTACTTTTACAGTAACAGTAGTGTAAGTTGCGTTATTAAGTCCGCTTGGGTTATTATCGTGTGCTTGTATGGTAAAATAATAAGGGTTTAAGTTAACTGCCTGGCAAGAAGGAGTCCAATTTAAAGTGCTTGACACTGATGGGTAACCCGTATTTGTAGGAAACGAAGCGGTAGAACCTATATTGCTTGCCGTAAGTGCCATCCCTGATGCTGAAATAGTTATGTCGGGGTTGGCACTCGCATTAGCCGTAGCCACAATGGGTGGCTGCAAACTACTACCCGCCTCTACGCATTCGTTAACAGGGGAAACCGTCATAGCAAGTGTTGAAGCAGGGCAATCAACTACATATAATTGCACGGCAAAAATCATAGACCCAACCTCGTATCGGGTTCCATCAAGGTCATTATAGCGATATTCTCTTATTAAAATATCAATGTCGTACTCACTGTTGTCTTTTTGATCAGAAAAATTTGATGTCCAACACAAATCACCTGTTACTTTATCTATACTAATGCCAACCGGAATAAAAGAGCTAGGTGCATGAAAAAAATGACCGCTGGTATCTCCGGTAGTAAATGCAATTAATGAATAAGAAAGGCTGTCATGATCCGGATCTAACATGCCCGGGTTGTAACAAAATGGTTGATGATAACAAACATTATCAATCGGTGGGTTAGAAACCAAGGGGGTGTTATTGTTGCCTGTAAAGTTGCCAATGCGCAAAGTATCTACTAAAGCAAAAGCCACATTTTGCGAGTTGCCACCACCCACATTTACCACATCTTTATCTAGATTTGGGTCTACCATCCCAAAAACATAACCATCTCCCGAAGATGCCCCATTAAACGTATAAACGCCTTCATAAATATTTACTTTAACGCCCCCATAAGTTGGGTTACCAACCGGAAAAGGATACACCAATATTAAGCCCTCGCCCTGTCCACCATTCGGGATTGAGGGGCAACCAGCCAAGGATGGTTGAAGCTCAGTAGGATTACTATTTACTCTTGGGCACTCTAAATAAATATTAGTGCCGTTTTGGTGAATATTAGTAAAAACAAGGGTTTCTGAGCATTTATCGGCACCAACGCTCATAGGGTTTGTGTAAGTATATATTCTGAATTTATATTTGTTGTTGCCCAAGTAAGTATAACTAATATAACCAGCACGGTTGTGGGTGGCAAAACTTTTTAAAGCAATAAATAGTATAAAAACAAACAGCTTAAAACGCATTACACAAATATACGCAATTTGCTGGGCAACAGCATTTTTTATGTTTTTTTAGCAATTGTATTTTTATATTTAAACTTTGGGTTATCAAGCCTTTTCTAACGGTAAGATGTGTTGCCGCTTTTTTAGTAATTTTGCAAAAACAAACCCATGCTTTTTAAAACTTCCGATAACCTTAGTCTATACTACGAAATAACTGGCAACACCCAAAGTCTTAAAACAATCGTTTTTTTAAACGGCCTATCGCAATCAACAATGGCTTGGTTTTTTATGTTGCCTCATTTTAAAGAAACACATAAAATTATTCTAGTAGATTTTATCTTTCAAGGGCAATCGTCAAAAGAGGCCGAATGGCGTAATTTTGACAGGCATGCGCAAGATGTTAAAGAGCTTTTAGATGCGTTAAAAATTGAAAAAGTTACCCTTGCGGGTTTATCCTATGGCAGTTTAGTGGCACAGCATTTTGCTTTGTTATATCCACAAAAACTAAGCAAGTTAATTTTAATGAGCAGTTTTGCCCATAAAACACCTTATTACGACGCTATTGAAACTGCCTGGTGGAACGCTTTGCAAATAGGGGGCTATCCGCTTATGTTAGATGTTATGTTGCCAAGTGTGTTGGGCGAAAATTATTTTAAAAATCCGCTTATCCCCATTGATTTAATGAAGCAAGCACGTACAGATGCAAACAATGATAGTGCTGCTTTATTTAAATTGATGCGGGCCACCAGAGAACGCCCCGACTACCGACCTATGTTAAAAAATATTAGTACACCAACCCTTATCATTCATGGCGAAAAAGATTTACTGCTTTCTGTTCATTTAGCAGAAGAGGTTCATAAGGCCATCCCTAATTCTATTTTAAAAATCATTCCCGGGGTTGGGCACACACTTAATTTAGAAGCTGTACCGCAATCATCTCAACTAATTCTTAATTTCTAATAAATGGCAAGGATACTGTTAGCCGAAGACGAGGAGCATTTGCAAGACACCATAAAACTTAATTTAGAGTTAGAAGGGTATCAGGTAGTTGCTTGCAATAATGGAGCCGATGCGGTTCTTGCAGCTAAACAACAAGTTTTTCATTTAGCTGTTTTAGATGTGATGATGCCGCAAGTTGATGGTTTTGAAACTTGCAGTCAAATAAAAAAATTACAACCCGATTTGCCCGTTTTGTTTTTAACTGCGCGTGCAGATGGCAACAGTAGAATTACCGGATTAAAACTGGCCGACGATTATTTAACCAAACCTTTTAATTTAGAAGAACTTATTTTACGGGTAAAAAACCTTTTAAAAAGGTACGATATAGCTATGGCCACCGTTTTTTCTTTCGATGAATTTGAAATTAATTTTTCATCTCTTTACATAAAAACAGAAACAGAAACCATTACATCGTTATCACAACGCGAATGGCAATTGCTAAACCTTTTAATTAGTAAAAAAAATCTTATTGTTTCTCGTGATGAGATTTTAGAAAAGCTTTGGTCGCCAAATGAAAATCCTTCTTCGCGCACCATTGATAATTACATTTTAAATTTTCGAAAAATATTTGAGAAAAATCAGCGCGAACCAAAATACATACAATCTATACGCGGAGTAGGTTATAAATTTTCCGTATAAAACATTAAAATAAAATTATGTTTAAACTGCTTTTTAAATTGGGGAAATGGGAAATAACACACTACTTACCCGACACCATAAAAAAATGTGTAATTGTTGGTGCCCCACATACCAGTAACTGGGATTTTGTATATGGCATTGGCGCTCTACAATACATGAAATTAAAAACCCGTTTTACCATAAAAAAAGAATGGATGCGCTTCCCCTTTAAACGTATTATGACTTCGTTAGGTGCTTTACCTATTGATAGAACCGCGATTAAAGCCGGCGAAAAAAGAGGGAGTGTAGACGCTATTGCCGACTTGTTTACAACGCGAGACGAGCTTTGTTTATTGGTTACACCCGAGGGCACACGCTCTAAAATGGAAAAGTGGAAAACTGGCTTTTACTACATAGCGCTTAAAGCAAAAGTACCCATTGCCTTAGGTTTTGTAGATTACAAAAAACGAACTTGCGGTATAGACAAAATAATTTATCCTACTGGAGATTTTAAAGCTGATATGAAACTAGTTATGGATTTTTACAAAACCATTACACCTAAACATCCTCAAAATTTTAGCGTTGATATTGAATTAGCTTAAATAATTTATGTTAGTTAAAAACATCATACTTGATTTTGGCGGCGTTTTATTAGACATTGACTACCAATTGACCGAACAAGCATTTATTAAATTAGGTTGTACCAATTTTAGAGAAATTTATTCGCAAGCAGCACAAACTAGTTTGTTCAATAAATTTGAAACCGGAGTAATTAGCGAGGTCGTTTTTTTTGATGAATTAAAAAAACTATCGGGTATAAAAAACTTAAGTGTAGATGAAATAAGGGATGCCTGGAATGCTATGTTAATTGGCTTTCCTGTAGAAAATTATTTATTGCTTAAAGAGCTTCAAAAAAAATATAGGGTGTTTTTATTAAGCAACACCAACGAAACCCATATTACTGAATTTGAAAAATTACTTGAAAGAGTTTGTCCTGTTAGTGAATTTGAAAATTTATTTGAGAAGGTTTATTACTCATGCCGAATGAATTTAAGAAAACCTGATACTGCGTGTTTTTTGCAAGTGCTAAACGATAATAAGTTAAAACTTGAAGAAACCATTTTTATAGATGATTCTATTCAGCATATTGAGGGGGCTAAAAAAGTAGGTATAACAGTTCACTTTTTAGAAAAAGGTTTATACACCAAATCCTTATTGCAAAACCTTAATTTGCTATAATTAATAATTAAAATGCGTACTAAAATAATTTGTACGCACAATAGCTTCTGTTTTGTCAAACTCCACCTTTTTATCATCTTGTATCATAATAAGATAATCAGCGCTTCTACTTAAAAAATCTATATCATGTGATGACACAATAGTAATTACATTTTGCGTAACTACATTTTCCTTTATGGTTTTAAAGAATTGCTTTTTAGACGTATAATCTAAAAAAGCGGTTGGTTCATCTAACAACAATACTGGGGTTTGCTGCGCCAAAGCTTTTGCTATATATGCCTTTTGTCGCTCGCCTTCACTTATAGCTGTTATCAGTTTATCTTTTAGATAAAATATACCCAATGTATGTATTGCCTCTAAAACAGTTTTATGATCTGCTTCAGCAAGCGTTGCCATATTGTTTATATACGGATAACGCCCCATACTTACAAGCTCATACACACTAATAGGGAAAGTACTGCTATTAAAAGCAAAACCAAATGTTATAATTTTAGAAAGCTCCTTATTGCTAAGTGTAGAAATCTCTTGTCCCTTGTAAAAAACATTTCCGTCAGTTTTCTTTTGCAGGCCCGAAATGGTTTTTAAAAGCGTTGTTTTTCCGCAGCCATTATTCCCCATCAATCCAACTAAACAAGGGTCTTGTATTTGTAACGAAATATTCTCAATTAATGTATGACCACTATAGCCAATGGAAATGTTTTGTAACTCAAATGTATTCGCAGTCTGACTCAAGCGTTTAGCAAAATTTAATTTTTCTTTTTATACTCATCATACAATAAATGTATAATTCCATCCGAAAGCCCTATTTGCGGCACATATATTTTTTCTATATCAGCATGTTTCATTGCGGTTAAAAATATTTTACTTGCCGGTATAATTACATCAGCTCTATCGGGTTTTAAACCTAATATAGTAACGCGCTCTTCAAATGTATAGGAGCTAAGCATATCATGCATGGCCTTTATTCTTTCATAGGTTAAATGCTTGCTATCCTTCTTGCCAATCATTTTATAGAGCTTATTTATATTACCCCCCGAACCTATTGCATTTAAGGGTTTTATCCCTTGCGTGTGTTTTTTAATCCATTGCTTATAATTATCCCATTCATCTTTATCAATCTTATCAAATAACATTCGCAGGGTCCCAACATTAAAAGACTTTTGAGCAATAATTTTTCTATCCGTAATTAAAGTCAACTCAACACTTCCCCCACCTACATCAATATATAAATATGATTTCATAGGGTCTAAAACTTCTTCAGCATGGTTAGAAAATATAGTTTCCGCTTCTGTTTTTCCATCAATAATTTCAATATTTATATCCGCCTCTCTTTTTACACGTTCAATAATTTCCTGTCCGTTTTTAGCATCACGCATAGCCGATGTTGCACAAGCTTTATAAGCAACAATATCAAAAACTTTCATAAGTTCTTTAAACCCACGCATAGTCGCAACCAACTTATCGGCTTTTGGTTTACTTATTTCTCCACGTAAAAAAGTATCTTCACCCAAACGCACAGGCATACGTATCAATTCTTCTTTTTCAAAATAAGTCTTTCCTTTCGTTTCATATACATGACTAAACAAAAGACGTACAGCATTAGAGCCTATATCTATAGCAGCAAAAATCATAATTTAACAGGTGTTAGTTTAGTTTTCTTCACAGGGCTTTCTACACCTGTCTCTTTTAATAAATAATTATATACTTCATCCTGTGCACGAACTTTACGCTCGCCTGCGGCAGGTTTTTTATATGTGTTTGTTAAATGTTGATCTAAAACCCTAGCCTTTGTATTGCCCGATAATTGTATTTTCAAAATATTTTTTAAAATGTTTTGTACGTTTTTATCGCGCACATCAACAGCCACTTCACAACGATGATCAAGGTTTCTGGTCATCCAATCTGCCGATGAAAGAAAATATTTTTCATCACCACCATTGGCAAAAACAAAAATTCGCATGTGTTCCAAATACTTGTCTACAATGCTTACTCCTGTAATATTTTCACTAATCTCTCTAACACCACAAACTAAAGAACAAATCCCCCTAACAATTAATGTTATTTTAACCCCCGCCTGCGATGCCTTATATAAATGGTTAATCATTTTTCTATCAACCAAATTATTCATCTTTAAAATAATGTAAGCCGGTTTTTTCGCCTTAGCATTTAACATCTCTTTATTTATAAGCTGCGTAAACGTACGGCGCATGTTAAAAGGAGATACCGCCAAATGCTTATAACTTCCGGTTTTAAAATTGTCGCTAAAAAAATCAAAAACACGACTTACTTCAACACAGGTTTTTTTATCAGAAGTAAGTAAGCTGCAATCGGTATATATTTTAGCTGTTTTTTCATTAAAGTTTCCGGTGCCAATGTGGGCATATTGTACAATCTTACCATTCTCTCTGGCAGTAATTAAAAACAACTTAGAGTGTACTTTTAAATTAGGCACACCGTATATTATCGTAGCGCCTTCTTCGTGCAATTTATTTGCCCAGTATAAATTATTTTCTTCATCAAAACGTGCTTGCAACTCAACAACAAGCGTTACTTTCTTTCCGTTTTTAAGTGCATTAATTAATGCGTTAGCCACTTTTGATGAATCAGCTAAACGATACACAGTAATTTTTATTTCTTCAACCGAAGTGCTCATAGAAGCCTCACGCAATACAGAAATAATATGGTCATACGTATGATATGGATAAACCAACAACACATCTTCTTTACGAATAGCCTGCAACAAACTAGAGCTATAATTAGCAAAAAGTTTATGCTCAATTGTTTTTAGCTTAGGGTTAAGTAAATCTTTTCTCCCTAAATCCGGAAAAGCAATAAAATCTTTAAAGTTATGATAGCGTCCACCTGGTATAGGGGCGTCTTTTTTAGTAAGGTTAATTTTTTTTAGCAAAAAATTCTTCATATCGTCAGGTAAAGCGCCATCAAAAACCAACCGCACAGGCAAGCCTTTTTTGCGTTGCTTTAAACCCTTAGCAATTTTTTCGACCATGCTATGCGATACAACATCATTATCTATATCAAGCTCAGCATCTCTTGTTAATTTTATGTTATAGGCATCTAAGGCATTTAAACCAAGTACCGAAAAAATTTCATCGGCACAAAAACGTATAACATCGTCCAATAAAATAATAAAGCTTTTATCGCCTTCTTTAGGTAATACAAAAAAGCGCGACATGCTTTTGGTTGGAACCTCAACCAAAGCATAACTATACGCCTTAGTTTCCTTAGCTTGTAAACGAATAAACAAATAACTCGATTTGTCACGTAGGGAGGGGAACGGTTTCGCTTCGTCTAATAGAATAGGAAATAAATTCGAAATTACTTTTTCGTGAAAATAAGAACGAACCAGTTTTTGCTGTTCACCATTTAAGAGTTTCTCATTTAAAATAAATATCTTTTTTTGCTTCAACTCCTTTAAAAGACCCTGATAAATTTCTTCGAAACGATTTTGTTGTGTTAGCACGCGTTTTAAAATCGTATCCAATAAATCATTAGGGTGCGCGCCAATTAAAGGAATAGCTCGTCGCCCCAAAGGCAACATGCGTTTTACAGTTGCTACACGTACACGATAAAACTCATCTCGGTTATTAGAAAAAATAGCTAGAAATTTTATTCGTTCAAGCAAGGGTGTGTTATGGTCAGCAGCTTCTTGTAACACTCTTTCATTAAAAGATAGCCAAGCAATTTCTCTATTTACGTAGGGTAAATATTTGTTAGACATAGTTACTGTTTAAATTCTTTTGGGTAAAGATAAAAATCGTTTTTGAGAGGTTCACTTAAAAAATCTTTCCATTTTTTCACTTCTGATGTCAAGTGCAGCGTACCACAAGTGGGTATATTATCTGCAAAAGAATCGGATATTTCATTGAAAAAATTAGTCAGTTCAGGGTTGTGCCCAAACAATATAACATTATTAGCTCTGTCTGGAATTAAGTTTATTATTTGCTTTAATCCTTTAACAGATGCTGCATAAATTTTTTTATTGATTATCATTTTTTCAGCATCAACCTTAAACTCATGAGCAAAAATTAATGCTGTTGAGTAGGCTCTAATAGCCGGGCTTGTAAGCCAATAATCAGGTGTTTGAATTTTTTTTTGAAGTTGAGTAGACATAATACGAGCGTCTGAATATCCACGTTCGTTTAAGGGACGCAGCATATCCTCAATGTTTTCATTTCCCCAATCTGATTTTGCATGCCGAACTATAGTAAGCGTTTTCATGTGAAAAATATTTATTTAAAATTACGCAATTCTTTTTTCAAAAACTTAGCGGTAAAGCTTTCTTTATTTTTAACTATTTCTTCGGGTGTACCAGTGCAAAGTACCTGTCCGCCGCGCGCGCCACCCTCAGGCCCTATATCAATAATATAATCGGCCATTTTAATAATATCCAAATTATGTTCAATTACCAAAACAGTGTTTCCGTTTTCTACCAATCGATTAAGCACATCTAGCAAAATTCGGATATCCTCAAAATGCAATCCAGTGGTAGGCTCGTCTAAAATATAAAAAGTTTTTCCGGTATCTTTTTTACTAAGCTCTGTGGCCAATTTAACTCGCTGTGCTTCTCCCCCGCTTAGTGTCGTAGCTTGTTGTCCCAATGTAATGTAGCCCAAACCTACATCATACAAGGTTTTTATTTTTTGGTTGATATATGGTATATGCTCAAAAAACCCAACCGCTTGATCGATGGTCATATTTAGCACGTCGTTAATTGATTTCCCTTTATAACGAATTTCCAAAGTTTCACGGTTATATCGTTTGCCATGGCACTCATCACATAACACATATACATCGGGTAAAAAATTCATTTCAATGGTTTTCATTCCTGCTCCACCACAAGTTTCGCATCTACCGCCTTTTACATTAAACGAAAATCTACCCGGTTTATAACCACGAATGTTTGCTTCAGGTAAAGCAGCGAACAAATTTCGTATATCATCAAACACCTTAGTATAAGTAGCTGGATTACTCCTAGGTGTTCTGCCAATTGGCGATTGATCTATTTCTATAATCTTATCAATGTGTTCTAATCCAGTAATAGATTTGTAAGGCAACGGCTTGGTTTCTGATTTATAAAAATAATGGCTCAGTATTGGATACAAGGTTTCATTAATAAGCGTTGACTTACCGCTACCCGAAACGCCTGTTACACCTATAAAGCATCCCAACGGAAATTCTGCCGACACATTTTTTAAATTATTTCCTGTCGCACCTTTTAAAACTATTTTTTTGCCATTTCCTTTTCTTCGTTGTTTAGGAACCGCAATTTCTCTTTTACCCGTAATATATTGAGATGTAACAGTAAAGCTTTTAACCAATTCTTTTGGTGTTGATGCAGCCACAATATTGCCACCATGTACACCTGCGCCAGGCCCAATATCAATAACATAATCAGCAGCAAGCATAATGTCTTTATCGTGCTCAACCACTAAAACGGAATTTCCTGCATCACGTAAGTTTTTTAATGCAGTAATTAATCGTTCGTTATCACGTTGGTGTAAGCCAATACTTGGCTCATCTAAAATGTATAAAACACCAACCAACTGAGAGCCTATTTGTGTAGCAAGTCTTATACGTTGAGCCTCTCCACCAGATAAAGAACGAGAACTTAAATTAAGTGAAACATAATCTAATCCTACTTCCAACAAGAATCCAATACGCGCACGAATCTCTTTTAAAATTTCTTTTGAAATGATTTGCTGCGATTTAGTTAACCGCTTTTCTATATCTTTAAAAAATAAACTTAACGAAGCAACGTCTAGTTGCGATAACTCTGCAATATTCTTTTTATCAATTCTAAAGTAAAGCGCTTCTTTTTTTAAGCGAGTACCGTTACATTCAGGGCAATTAATTTTATTTGTAAACCCCTGCACCCATCGTTGCATGGCGGGCGACGGATTTTCTTCAGCTTGCTTGCTTATGAAGTTTGCTATGCCTTCAAAAGTCATCGAGTAGCCTTCGTCATTCCCCTCGGTTTTTACTTTAAATAACTCATCACTGCCGTATAAAATAATATTTACAGCAGCTTCATCTATATCTTCAAAAGGTGTGTCAAGTGTAAAATCATATGTAGTCCCTATTGCTTCAAGCTGATTAAAAATCCACCCCTTTTTATAATCACCTAAAATAGTAATAGCACCTTTTTTAAGAGATAGTTTTGGGTTAGCAACAATTTTATGAATGTCTATTTCAGAAATAACACCTAACCCATTACACTTAGGACAAGCACCATACGGCGAGTTAAACGAAAACATATTAGGCGCGGGTTCATCGTAAGATATACCGCTTGTAGGGCACATTAAAAAGCGACTGAAAAATTGCGGTTTTAGTTTTGAATTTTTTTTGTCGTCATGTTCCAAAACCATAATCGTCCCTTTAGCCTGCTTCATGCCAGTTTGCAACGATTGTGCTAAACGTGGGCGAATATTTGCAGCAATCTCAATACGGTCAATCACAATTTCAATGTCATGAATTTTGTACCTATCAACCTGCATTTTAGCCACAATATCTTTTATCTCACCGTCTATTCTAACTTTCGTAAAACCTGATTTTCTTATCTGTTCGAACAACTCTCTATAATGTCCTTTACGGCCTTTTACAACTGGAGCTAGAATATTGATTTTCTTTTTATTATACTTTTCAATAATCAAATCAATAATTTGTTCATCCGTATAACGCACCATTTTCTCTCCTGTAACGTACGAAAATGCTTCGCCTGCACGCGCAAATAATAAGCGCATAAAATCATAAATCTCAGTTATGGTGCCTACGGTTGAACGGGGGTTTTTACTTACTGTTTTTTGCTCAATCGCAATTACTGGCGATAGGCCTGTTATTTTATCTACATCGGGGCGTTCTAAATTCCCTAAAAACTGACGAGCGTAGGAGTTAAAAGTTTCAATATATCTGCGTTGTCCTTCAGCATAAATAGTATCAAAGGCTAACGAAGATTTTCCACTGCCGCTAAGCCCTGTTATAACTACTAATTTATTGCGCGGAATTTTAACATCAATATTTTTAAGATTGTGCGCACGTGCGCCAATTACTTCAATAAAATCTTCTTCATTAATGAGGTTGCTCATTTTTCTCTGTATCCTTTCTTAAATTTTTTATTTCTTTTTCTGAATCAACTGATGGGAAAGTAGAATCAAGTTTTATGTTCTTTTGCAACATTGTATCTACACTTTCTCTAACCAAATCTCCTTCAAAATACGTAAACCCATTTTTTAAATATTCTTTTTTAGGGAAATTAATAGTATATGTTTTTTTGGTAGTATTAGGTAATGTGTTTGTTCTTAACC
>DATHOW010000031.1:0-4389 GCA_035484495.1 Bacteroidia bacterium
ACCCAAGGCGGGGCCTTAGAAGTTGGTAGATCAAGTACCAAGGCGGTTGTTTATAGTAGTATACTTATTTTAGTGGCAAATTTTTTAATCACGCAAATTTTCTTTGTACAGTAGTGATAGAGATTAAACACATATCTAAATCGTTTGGCGACCATAAAGTGATTGATGATGTATCCTTTACGTTACAGCAGGGTAAAACCAATTTAGTTATTGGCGAAAGTGGCTCGGGTAAAACAACCATCCTAAAAATGATGGTAGGATTACACACTGTAGACAGCGGACAAATTATTTATGATCAAGTTATTTTTAATGAGCTAGACGAAAAGAAAAAACAAAATTTCAGAAAAGATATAGGCATGCTATTTCAGGGAGGGGCTCTTTTTGATAGTATGACAGTAGAAGAAAATATTGGTTTTCCGTTAAAAATGTTCACTAATCTTTCTGATAAAGAGATTAATGAGCGCGTAAATTTTTGCTTAGAAAAAGTTCGTCTGCACGATAGAAACAACCTTTATCCGGCAGAGCTTAGCGGAGGGATGAAAAAGCGTGCTTCGTTGGCAAGAGCTATAGCAAGTAACCCTAAATATTTATTTTGCGATGAGCCAAACTCAGGCTTAGACCCTAAAACATCTATTGTTATTGATGAATTGATACATGAACTTACGGTTGAGTTTAATATGACCACCGTTATTATTACACACGATATGAATTCGGTAATGCAAATTGGCGAAAACGTAATGTTTTTATACCAAGGTAAAAAATGGTGGGAAGGCGATAAACAAACTATACTATCTGCCAATAATAAGGAATTGCTAGACTTTGTTTATGCAGCTGATTTCTTAAAGAAAACAAACCCAAACAAAAATCTCTAATAAATCTCTTTTTCTAACTATTTACAGTTTGAAAAGAATGTATAATTGAGTTAAAAAGCAGTTTACCATCTTCATTAAACAATTCGCTATCGGCAGCGCGCTCAGGGTGAGGCATCATACCAAAAACATTTTTACCTGCATTACAAACACCTGCAATATTTTCTAAAGCACCGTTGGGGTTAGCATCTGCGGTAGCAACACCCTCTTCATTGCAATATGTAAATATAATTTGGTTGTTTGCTTTTAATTGAGTCAATGTTTTTTCATCAGTATGGTAACGGCCTTCGCCATGTGCAATGGGTATTTTAAGTGCTTTGTTTTTAGGAATAGCGTTGGTAACAATTGTATCAGTATTTTCAGCTTTTATGAAAACATTTTTGCAAATAAATTTGCGGTTATCATTATGTAATAAAGCCCCCGGCAATAAACCAGCCTCGCATAAAATTTGAAACCCATTACAAACACCAAATAAAAAGCCTCCCTTTGCGGCATGCTCGCTTACTTTCTCCATAATAGGCGAAAAACGAGCAATGGCTCCTGAACGCAAATAATCTCCGTAAGAAAAACCACCCGGTAGTATAATGCCATCGCAGCCTTGCAAATCGGTATCTTTATGCCAAAGCTTAACTGTTTCTTGTTTTAAAGTGTTACGCAAGGTGTACACCATGTCTTCATCACAATTTGACCCCGGAAAAACTACTACTCCAAATTTCATGTTATTATCTTTTCTTTAATTAATTACACTTGCCTGCTGTAACATGCTTACTACAAATAAAATTAGCAAAACCCATGTTAAAAGTTCGGCTAAAATACGGCTTTTTGCATTGCCTAAGTATATACCACAAAAAACACTTAAGGGCATAGCAGACAACAACCCGCTAAAAGCCGCACCAGTACTCACAATAAACCAAGTAGGAGCACTAAAAATAATCATCCACAAAAAGATAACAAATGCCTTTTGGGTTTTTATTTTGTTTGAAACTGTTTTTATTAGAAAAAAAATAAGCGCAAAACCAGCTATTGTGATAACAGAAAAATTAATTAAAAAACTGCCTTTTAAATAAGTAGGCATGCTTGGTGCATGAAAGGAGTCTCTCAAATTTAAAAAAACTTGCTGTGGGGTTTTATCGCACAAAAACAATAGTGAAAAATAAAAGAAATAAGGTAAAAAAATACCTAACAAAGTCAGTAACCACCCTCGTAAAGAAAATGTACGTAGGATTAACAAACAAATAAAACAAAGCATTATAAACAAGCTATAAGGCGGGTATATTATAGTTGCGACCGACAGGCAAAATGCCCCATTAAATATAGGAGAGTATACCCTATCTGTTTTATAAATTGAAATAAAAAACCATAACGAAGCACTTAATAATAATTGTGCAAACAACATGGGGTGCAAAGGGTTTAAACTAATAGCGTAGCACAAAAAAATGCTTAATAAAAACGAGGGTACATGATTATTTTTTTCAACTACCTCTTGCGAGTTTATAAATAAATCGAACAATAGCACATTTGCCAGTAAAAGAATAATGCCAATTATTTTTGAAACGATACCATAGTTATCTTGTTGAAGAAAAAAAGACAAGATACTATTACCAAAAACAGGGGCATTGGCAGTATAGTTTATCGAAAATATACCAACAATTAAGACAAGCAAAAACAGGTAAACATAAACCAGGTAATTGTTAATTTTTAAAATGTTTAGCAACATTAGTGGATAAAGAAAAAATACTTTTATATTTGTACAAAATTAATAAAATTACACCATGACTTGGACAAACTTTTGGTACGAAATAGCTGCAATATTTGAATTTTGTTTTAAAATTCTAAAAAAATTATACCAAGCACCTAACGTAGCTGTTTGGATTTTATTAGCCTGTTTACTTTTGTTTTGGACTTTACAATTGGCTAAACATAAAAAAGAAGCTAAACGCGACGGTACTTATATTTAATTTAGTAGACTAAGGCTAACGCCTTAGTCATATTTATAAAGCATTAAAAAGCCCCTTAAATTAATTTAAGGGGCTTTTTAATTTATATGAGTTAAGTCTATTTTTTATCTGCCGCTGCGGCATTTTTATCTTTTGGAACAATATAAACTTTTTCTAAATCTCTAAACTCCATAGCATTTGCAGGGAAGTTGCGGATGTTTTTCTGCACCAATCTATCATTTTCATCATAAAACACAGGCATAAGCGCTCCGTCATCAATTAACAACTGGTCAGCTTGCATATATATTTCCATGCGTTTTTTAGTGTCCGGCTCTCTTAAACCTGCGGTAAATAACGAATCAAATCTTGCATTTCTGTAACGTTGAAAGTTAATGAACGACTTTTCTGATGGATTTGTAGGAATGTGCTTGCTATAAAATAAGGTTAAAAATGTTTCAGGATCCGGATAATCAGCTACCCATGCCGTACGGAAGAACTCTAACTTACCAGATTGATAAGCATCAATCTCTTCAGCAAACGGTATAACATTAATGCTTACTTCGATGCCTAAATTTTCTTTCAACATTTTTTGTACAGTTTCAGCAATTTGTCCGTTACGCTCACCACCACCCGAGTTAATAGTTAAGGTAAGTTTTGGAAATCCTTTTCCATTAGGGTAACCTGCTTGTTTTAAATATTCTTTCGCTTTTGCAACATCAAAATCGTAGCCTTTAATTTTAGAAAAATCGTAGCCCATTTTTTTGAAGGTTTCTGCCGGAGGAACCATTCCGTAAGTGCCCGGTATACCTTCGCCTTGAAGAATATAATCTACAATTTTGTTTCTATCAATTGCGTAATTAAATGCTAAACGGGTTTCTTTTTTAGTAAAAATACCGCCGGTAAACAACATACCGTATAGGTGAGTTGAAAGTGCGGGTACGTTTTGTATTTCAAAGTCGTTTTTACGAGCGTTAGCATTATCATAGCTACCCATAATTTCTTTATACATCTCAATTGGTATACGAAAAACCATATCTAAGTTGCCACGTTGAAACTCAAGCATTTCAGCCTTTTTCTCTTTTATAAAAGATACTTTAACCGCATCTAAATATGGTAAACGGTTACCATCTTTATCCATATCCCAGTAGTTTTGGTTTTTTTCTAAAATAACGGTTTCTCCTTCTTTAATAGTTTTTACGGCAAATGGTCCTGTACCAACACATTTGGTGCGCATATCGATGCCATACTTATCAAAAGCTTCTTTAGGGTAAATAAAACAACCCGAATGAGCTATAATATTTAAAAAACCTGAAAAAGAGTAGTTTAAATCAACCTCAACAGTAGAGTCGTTAAGTACTTTTATACCAGCTACACCGCCTTCAGCCAATTTACCGCTTTTGCTGGCTTCAAAATACTCATCAGCACCTTTTACTTTATCTTTAAAAGTAACATCAAAAGCAGCATTGCTAGGAGATGCTTCGCATAATTTATCAAAGCAATATTTTACATCATTAGCGTTCATTTCTCGCCCTTTTCCGTCAGAAAAACAAGGGTCATCATGAAATCTTACTCCTTTGCGTAGG